>JAYVJQ010000307.1:0-8557 GCA_043769055.1 Allobrachymonas sp. | reverse complement strand
AGTCTGAAGTTTCCGTTCGGGCTGAGGTATCGAAGCCCCCGCGAGCCCTTCGATACCTCAGGGCGAACGGTTAATACATCATCGGGCCGAAGCAATAGTCTCGCTGTTTAAGTTGCGTCTTGAGTGAATGCTTTCGGCATATTGCTCCATTGGGCATAAAAGCCATCGACAGTTCTGCGAGGAGCTGGAGCTTGATTTTGCAAGAGAACCTCAAGCCCAGCTTGGGCGCTGTCGATCAACGGCAAAGCGCAGCGCCCTTGAAGGGCTTGGGCATAACCTGCTAATCCTGCACCACCCAGGATGATGCTCTTCACATTCGATTTCTCAGCCCGAGCGCACGCATCGCCGAGGCACTGCAGTGCCATTTGAGGGTCGGCTTGTAGCTGCGCGCCGCTGGGCTCAACCGTTTCAACATGGGCAAGAAGCTCGCCATAGCCCAAGCTTTGCGCCAAGCGCTTGAGCATCGGCTTCCACCTCTCGCCTCCAGTGACAATGGCAAACGGCCCGTGCTTCGCAGCTTGAATGAATGAGGCCTCTGCCAGTCCCGTGACGGGGCAACTGCTCACCTCACGCAACGCAAACAAGCCCGGATCGCCGAAGCAACCGATTAGCACGCCATCCAAGTGATCTTGCGTAGCAGCGCGATGCGTCGCCCAAGCATCCACGCAGGCATGCGAGGCCACGGCATGGCTGGCCTCGCATGCGATGTAGTTAGCACCGAAGCTAGCCGTGCGGCACTCTAACTGAGCGTGGCTGGGCAGCAGTGGCTGCAAGACGCTTTGCAGCCGCTGCGTGGTCAATTGATTGGTGTTGGGGTTGATGAGCAAAAATTTGCGAAAGATATTTGAGTCCATGCCCTGATTGTCCCCCCAAGAATGATGTGAACATCGCTGGCCAAAAAAACTTGATGCGAACCAAAAAGGTGCATTGACTCAAAGCTAATGCATGGATTTGGTGTGCGAAAAGGGTATTTACCAATGCCTTTGGTTATGTGCAGAGCAAATGGACTGGCTGTGCACGTGAAGCAGGCTTTCCTCGCTGGCATGAAACATGCCGCATCCACAGCATGGAACGCAAGGCACTGTGTCTATTGTCCATATCTCTTCTATTCCAATAACTTAGGAGTCTCTATGAAGCGTCGTGATTTATTGGCTGTTGGCACAGCAGCGATGGCCGCCCCTTGGGTGCAAGCGCAATCGGCTGCGTGGCCTACGCGTGGCCCCATCCGGTTGATTTGCCAATACCCACCCGGCGGCTTGGTCGATACCGTGGCGCGCCTGATGGCGCCACACCTTTCCTCAGCACTGTCGCAAACTGTGATCGTAGAAAACCGTGCGGGTGCAGGTGGTTTGATCGGCACGGAATACGCAGCACGCCAGCCCGCTGATGGCTATAGCTTGCTGGTCAGTCATGCCTCCGTGCATATCTTCGCCACTGCGACGCGCAAAACCATGCCTTTCGATCCAGTGAACGACTTCACGCACCTCGGCATGTTGGTTGAGGCTCCGATGCTCCTTGTCGTGCGTGGGCAGTCGCCCTATCAAAACCTAGCGCAATACATTGCTGCTGCGAAGTCTAAGGCTGTGCGCTATGGTTCATCGGGCATCGGCTCGGCCAATCATCTTTTTGGCGAGTTGCTCAAAATTGATGGCCAAGCTGCCGAGCATGATCATGTGCCCTACCAAGGCAGCGCGCCCGCGATGCAAGATTTGTTGGGTGGCCAGATCGACAGCGTGTTTGATCCCGTGACCACCAATGTCAACCAGCTCAAAGCCGGCTCGCTGCGCGCCTTGGCCGTGTCCACGACCAGCCGCTTGCCCGCCTTGCCCAATATTCCCACATTTGCAGAGCAAGGCCTTCCGTCGCTCACCGGCTCTCAATGGCTCGGCCTTTCTGGGCCGAAGGGCATACCAGCGCCCATCGTGCAGCGCCTCACGGCACTCATTCCAGAGATCTTGGCAAAGCCCGATGTGATGCAGCGCTTGGAAGACGTGCAAACCCTGCCGCGCAAAACACCCGTGGTGGGCGATGAATTTGTCAAGTTGATCCAATCGCAAATCAGCACCTGGACGGCGGTTGCCAAGCGTGCGAAGGTGGAAGTCATCACCTGATGATTTACAACACGCTGGATTGAACGTCTGCGGCAGTTCTCTAAAATGAGGCTGCCGCTTTTTATTTTGACGGCATTCAAAAATCTAACAGAAAACACACACATGACCGAAGTGGACTTCACCGAGATCAGCAGCTACCAGCGCTACAAGCTCATGGCCAGCCTGATCGTGCCAAGGCCGATTGCCTTGGTCACCACACTGGGAGCGAACGGCATCGTCAATGCTGCGCCGTTTTCCATGTTCAACATGATCGGCGAAGATCCACCCATCTTGATGATCAGCATCAACCGTTTGGCCGATGGCAAGCTCAAAGACACAGCCGCCAATATCTTGCACAACGGGCAATTTGTGGTGCATATGTCTGACGAGCCATTGGCGCAGAAAATGCACGCCTGTGGCCAAGCTTTTCCATCCAATGTGAGCGAGCTTGCTGCGGTGGGCCTGACTCCCGTGCCCTCCCACAGTGTCGCACCGCCGCGCATCCAAGAAGCGCCGATCGCATTTGAATGCGTCTTGCACGAAAAACTCGAAACACCTAGCCGCTACGTGTTCATAGGCCGTATCCAGTGGCTGGCGGCGCGCGATGGTTTGATCGACACCGAGGCATGGCGCGTCAACCTGCGCGACTACGCCCCCGTAGCGCGCTTCGGCGCCAGCTTTTATACCCGCACAGAAGACAGATTTTCTTTGGCTGATCGCGCAGGCGAAGCACCTCAGTTGGAAACTTCCATCGATCAGATTTGAGCATTCTAAAGAGAGGTTCTAGAGGCTTTTGACACTCTAGCCGGCATAAAATATGCGCAGCGTGCTATGCTTTTAATAGTGTTTGTTTGACTTTATGAAGCAGGCGTGTAAGCCAGTCGCACATAAATCGGCGAAAATGCTTCGGCTTGCGTGATCTCAATCAGGGTTTCTTTGCCCAATTCCAAGAGCGCAATGAAGGTGACCACCAGCACATGGGTGCCTTGGCTGGGGTCAAACAACTCTTCAAACTCCACAAATTTTCTGCCCTGCAATTTTTTCAGCACGATGCTCATGTGCTCGCGCACCGAAAGCTCCTCGCGGGTGATTTTGTGGTGCTGAATCAGTTTGGCGCGCTTGAGAATATCTCGCCATGCTTCTTGCAAATCCACCACATGCACATCAGGAAAGCGAGGTACGAGGCTTTGCTCGATATAGACCTGAGAGCGTAAGTAATCGCGGCCAAAAGTGGGCAATGCATCGAGCTTGTAGGCAGCCAGCTTCATTTGCTCGTATTCGAGCAGGCGTCGCACCAGCTCAGCACGCGGATCTTCGGGTTCTTTGCCGTCTTCAGTTTTCTTAGGCGGCAGCAGCATGCGTGATTTGATCTCAATTAGCATCGCGGCCATGAGCAGGTATTCAGCGGCCAGCTCTAAATTGCGGGTGCGAATCTCTTCCACATAAGTGAGATATTGCCGCGTGACACCCGCCATCGGAATGTCCAAAATATTGAAATTTTGCTTCCGAATCAAATACAGCAGCAGATCCAACGGGCCTTCAAATGCCTCCAGAAATACCTCCAGCGCATCAGGCGGGATGTACAAATCCTGCGGCATCTTGAACAGAGGCTCGCCATAGAGTCGGGCTAAGGCAACGGTATCCACAAGCTGGGTTTGATCTCCAGCGCCCAGCATTGGCGCGCTAGAGGCCAATTGCGCCAAATCGGGCAGCGAAGGTGTAGCCACGGGGGCTGAAATCGTATCAGGCAGTTCGCTCACGGCAAGGCTTGGGTCAACGCGATTTAAGAAGGCTCAGTGCCATACACATAGGCTTTATTTTTCACGCGGGCGGCCTGCGTGTCAGCCTGCTCAGTCAAATTAACGTTCTTGTCCCACAGCAGGGCGCGGCCAGCGCGTTGCTGGGCATCGAGCTCAGGGCGGGCGCGCTTCATGTCGGTGATGAAATGGGTGACATCAGATTGGTAGTTGCCATTTTTCAGAAACAGATTGGAGAGCGTGGAGAGCAGGGTGGACATGGCGTTACACTGGTTTTTATGAATGAGCGTATTTTAAACGGGAGCTACTATGGAGATTTTTAAAATGCAACACCAATGGAAAAAGGTACTGTTCATGGGCTTTTTGGCATCACTCTTGGCTCTTGTAGGCTGCGATCAGCAGCGGATTCAAGAATTAGAAGAAGGTGTGGCCACTGAAGCCGATGTGCGTGCAAAGTTTGGCGAACCCGAAAAAATTTGGGACGGCGAGGCAGGCGCACGCATTTTTGAATACAACCGCCAACCCGCCGGCCACCGCAATTACATGATCACCATCGGCACAGACGGCAAAATGAGCGCACTTCGCCAAGTGCTCACACCTGCGAATTTCGCCAAAGTGCAGCCTGGCATGATGATGGAAGACGTGCGCAAGCTTTTGGGCCGCCCTGCCAAGGTCGTACCCTACGAGCTGAAAAAAGAGACGTACTACAACTGGCGCTATTTGACTGATCAAAATAATACAAGCATGATTTTCAGTGCCGTGATGGACAGCAATTTGAAGGTGCTGCGTACCGAGACAGGGCTTGATCCTGAAGACGCTAAGAACGGGATGACTGGTAAGTAAACACTTGAAGTCAGGAACACAGAAAACACAGAAAAGAAAACCAGAAAGCACAGAAATCAGACACAGAGTTTTATCAGGGATTTTTTCTGTATTTTCTTTTGTCTTTTCTGTGCTTTCTGCGTTACTTTTCTTCAGGTAGCCAAGCGCTTCATCACCCAAGAAGCCACCAGCCCCCCAGCAATTCCCCAAGTCAAGCTCAGCGCCAGAGTCAACACAAAAGTCACCCCCAGCACCACGCTCCAATCGCGTGGCTGGCGGTGCAGGGTCAGCAGGGTTTTCCAATCGCCCATGTGCCATGCGATGAAGATCAAAATGCCTGCCAGCACAGCCAGCGGAATGTGTACAGCCAGCGGCGCGGCGACCAGCATAATGAGTAGCAAGGTGGCGGAATGCACCATCGCTGCAATGGGTGTGCTGCCACCCGATTTGAGATTCGTCACCGTGCGCGCAATCGTGCCCGTAATCGGCAGTGCGCCCAGGAGCGGTGCTGCGATATTGGCCACACCCTGTGCGATCAGCTCTTGATTCGGTGCATGCGCTTTCGTTTGCGGTTGCAGATCGTCTGCAATCCGCGCGCAGAGCAATGATTCAATGCCGCTCAGCACCGCCAGCGTGAGCGCAGGCACGATCAGCGCAGGCACTTGTGTCCAAGGCACAGCGGGGAACTGCAAGACTGGCCATTGCTGAAACTGCGCGAAGGCTGCGCCAAAGCGGCTGCCCACCGTCTCTACGGGCAATTTAAAACCCCAAGCGAGTACGCTGAGCAATACCAACGCCAGCATCGAGCCGGGCAAGCGCGCGGCTGGGGCATAGCGCTTGCCCAAGCTTTGCCACAGCGCCATCAAGGTCAATGTGCCGCCAGAGAGCAGCAGCGCGTAGCCGCTGAACTGCGGCAGCGCAAGCGCCTGCGCTTGCAGCAGGCCTGCCACATCCGCAGGCAACTTCTGTATTGGCAAGCCCAGCGCATCTTTGATCTGCGTCACCAAAATAATCACTGCAATCGCGCTCGTGAAGCCAGCAATCAAAGCATCGGGCACATAGCGCATCCAGCGCCCCAGCTTCAAGCAGCCCATCAGCACCATCAGCGCGCCCGCCATCATCGTGGCCAGCAGCAGCCCCATAACCCCATGCGCGAGCACGATGCCAAACACCACCACGATAAAGGCATTCGCAGGCCCAGCAATCTGCACATTCGAGCCGCCGAGCAGTGCCGCAATGAAGCTGCCCACAATCGCGGCCCAGAGGCCTGATGCGGGTGGCAAACCCGAAGCAATTGCAATGGCAATCGCCAGCGGCAGCGCCACAATGCCCACCGTGATGCCAGCGCCAAGGTCTTTGGCAAAGGTGGCAGCACTGTAGCCTGGCAGGGTATCGAGCAGGCGAGGGCGGAAATTCATGCGGGCGATCATGCGGCTGGCTTTGCAAACCTTATGCCAGCCGAGAGATGAACTTCAAAACTGCAAAGTGCTGGGCAAGTATTTCGCCATCAGATCTTCGTAATAAGGCTTCACATCAGCCAATACCGGGCGATTCGGATTTTTGGAATACAGATCGTAGGGATTGAAGCGCTGTACCCAAGGCAGCATCGCGCGGTCTTGCGCGTTACACAGGTGATCGTAATCGCCCTCGCGGTGCCAGCTATAGAAGCTGTGATAACGAATCATGTACAGCGCTTCCATCGGCAAATAGGCTTTCAGCATGTGATACAGGTATTCATCATGCCCCCAGCTCATATGCACTTGATCAAGCCCGCAGTTGGGCGCGTAAACGCCATATTTCGTTTGCAGTTCAGGCTGTTGCGAATCTGGGTTGAGCGGGAAAAATTCGCTGTAGACAATTTTTGGCGAATACGCGCAACCCGTAGGAAAGGTATCGCCCACCACCGCCCATTGCGGCTCGCCAGACAAACAGAGTACCTTGCCCAAATCATGCACAAAGCCTGTGAGCACCATCCAATCGGGTTGACCATCGGCACGCATGGCCTCTGCGGTTTGCACCAGATGGTCAATCTGCGGCAGCGCAATGTCAGGGTCAGAATCATCTACTAAGGTGTTGAGGTAATCCAGCGCCGCCCAAGGCGTCATTTTCTGGCGCGTGAAGCTCAGGTAGTCCGCCTTCTTCGCTTTCACGAAATCATGCGTTTGATGCGTGTGGTTCGTTTTGTAAAACTCGCGCACGCGATCAAAAGTCTCGCTCACCTGTGGGGCGGCGTAGTTGCGGTAAGCGGCTCTATCGGGGGCGGTGGCTGTTTCCATAAAGGCAATATTACACCCGAGATCCCTTGGACACAGCTTGATTTAGCTCACGCGCATGCCCGGCTGCGCGCCCGGCCACGGCTCTAGGATATGGATGCCGGGCTGGGCTTTTTCATCCGCGTGGCTGGCGGCAAGCACCATGCCCTCAGAGATACCAAACTTCATCTTGCGCGGCGCAAGATTGGCCACCATCACTGTGAGCTTGCCCACGAGTTGCTCGGGCTTGTACATGCTGGCGATGCCGCTGAAGACGTTTCGCGTTTTACCCTCGCCCACGTCGAGCGTGAGGCGCAGCAGCTTGGTCGAGCCTTCTACCGCTTCGCAGTTGACGATTTTGGCGATGCGCAGATCAATCTTGGTGAAATCGTCAATCGTGATCGCAGGCGCAATCGCTTGGCCGTCGGGCAGGGCCCTTGCTACTGATTCAATAGCGCTCTGCGCAGGTTCTATGCCGACTGGAGGCTCAAAAAGGGCTTCAAGTTGCTCTTTGGTGACGCGCTGCATGAGGTGTTCATAATTACGAACACGATGTCCTTTTGGTAAATCGTGTACTACCGAATTCCAATTCAGCGGTTGACAATTCAAAAACGTTTCTACTTGTAGCGCTAGCGTAGGTAGTATCGGTTTCAAAAACACTGTTAGATCGCGGAACGAGTGGATGCAGGTGGAGGCTACTTGATGGGCCAGTTCCATGTTTGCTGGTGTGTCGTTCTTGACTAGTTTCCATGGCTCATATGCAGCAAAGAAACCGTTAACGATATCAGCGTAATGCATGACATGGCGCATTGCTTGACCGAAGTCCCGATTTTCTATCAACTGCTGAATGTAAGGTGCCGCAGCGCTAGTGCTGTTTCCATCCTTAGATAAAGGTATTCTTTCAGAAAGGACGCCGTCGAAATATTTGGAAACAAAGAGGGCTGCTCGACTCGCAATATTCACATACTTGCCGATCAAATCACTATTCACCCGCAGCATGAAATCTTCTGCGTTGAAATCAATGTCTTCATTCTTTGCGGTGAGCTTGGCGGCGAGGTAATAGCGCAGCCATTCAGGATTCATACCGAGCGAGAGGTATTTCAAAGGATCAAGCCCCGTGCCACGGCTTTTGCTCATTTTCTCGCCGTTGTTCACAGTGAGGAAGCCATGTACGAAGACGTTATTCGGCGCTTTACGACCACTGAACTTGAGCATCGCTGGCCAAAACAAAGTGTGGAAAGTCACGATGTCTTTACCGATGAAGTGGTATTGCTCAGTATCAGGCGCGGCGATGTATTCATCAAAACTGCGCGTATCGCCGTGTTTGGCTTTCGGGCCACCTTTGTCGAACCAGTTTTTGAGCGACGCAAGATAGCCCACGGGCGCATCTAGCCACACATAGAAATACTTGCCCGGTGCATCGGGAATTTCGATGCCGAAGTAGGGCGCATCGCGTGAAATATCCCAATCACCCAAGCCTTCGCTCTTCGTGCCATCGGGATTGGTGCGTACGCTGAACCACTCTTTGATTTTGTTAGCCACATCGCTTTGCAGCTTGCCATCTTGCGTCCATTCTTCCAAGAATTTCACGCAGCGCGGGTCAGAGAGTTTGAAGAAGAAATGCTCGGAGTTTTTC
>JAYVJQ010000306.1:0-4538 GCA_043769055.1 Allobrachymonas sp. | reverse complement strand
GCAAATCTTCAATCTGCTTGACGCGCTCATTCATGCTCGCGCGCAGCGCGGCCAGCGGCTCTTTAGACAAGGGCGCACCCGCTTTGGCGGCATCGCGCTGCCAAGCCAGAGCATCGGCAATATTGAGCTTGGGCACGGTGAGCAAGGCTTCAGCTTTCACCGCCCAATCCGCCGCAATATGCTCTTGCGAGGCGCTGCGTTTTAATTCATCGAGCTTTTCCCGCAGGGGCTTGGCTGCGCCTTTGTCGCGGTGCGAGAGTTCTTTGAAGACTTCCTGCATTTGCTCATGTGACGGATTGCTTGCCAGCCACTCGCGTATTTTGGCTGCGCGCTCGCCAGAGGTGGGCGCAGAGAATGCACCGCCGGTTAAGCCATCCAAGGGATGCGCGGCGAGGTTTTTAGCAGCTTTGGGGGCAGAAGTATCTTGCACGGTGTCGTCAGTTTTTTTGTTAAAGGCAGAAAAGCTCAGCATGATATAAAAATACGCGGTCCGCCAGAAGTGGCAGCAACCGCGTATTTTCGCTGTTTTTCAGCTTGAAGAATGTGCAAGCGAATGCGTAACGCAGAAAACACAGAAAAAACACAGAATTCACAGAAAAACCCTTTTGAATTCTTTCTGTGTTTTCTGCGTTCTTTCTGTGCTTTCTGAGTTCCTGTGGTTGCTTGCTTCTCAAGCCCCTACCCGAGCACCCAGCAGATACTCCGCCTTGCCCAATTCCACGCCGTTGTGGCGCAACAGTGCATAGGCCGTGGTCACGTGGAAAAAGAAATTAGGGTAGGCCCAATGCTTCAAGTAAGCCTCGCCTTTCATCGTGCGCGTTGCGCCATCGCGGCCGACTGGGAAGGTGATGTCTTTGTCTTCTGTGCCATCCACTTTGTCTGCGGGCACCGTGTCGATAAACGCAATGGTTTTGGTAATGCGCTCGCGCAGTTGCTCAATGGTGGTTTCGTTGTCTTCATACTTGGGCGCTTCCACGCCAGCCAAACGCGCCATGCACAACTTGCTCGCATCGCAAGCAATCAGCACTTGGCGGGTGAAGGGCAGCATGTCGGGCGCGAGGCGCGTGGCCAGCAAATTGGCAGGGTCGAACTTCTTAGCCTCGGCATGCGAAGCCGCTTTAGCCAAGAAATGATCGAGGTTGGTTAGCATGGATGTAAAAACTGGCACGCTGGCCGAATGCATAGAAATACTCACAAATTTCTCCAATGGTTGTGTTTAAGCCCTGCATACTAGCCGGAAACCACAAAACTTGCAGGCAAAATACCCAGCTATGAATATCGTGATTCTGGACGACTACCAAGATGCTGTGCGCAAACTCTCCTGCGCTGCAAGACTAGATGAATACCAAGCCAAGGTCTATACCAATACCGTCAAAGGCATTGGCCAGCTGTCGGTGCGGCTCAAAGATGCCGATGTGATCGTGCTGATTCGTGAGCGCACGCAGCTCACGCGCCAAGTGATCGAGAAGCTCCCACGCCTCAAAATGATCTCGCAAACCGGCCGAGTGGGAAGCCATATCGACGTGAACGCCTGCACCGAGCGCGGCATTGCCGTGGCAGAAGGCGTGGGCTCGCCTGTTGCACCCGCCGAGCTGACCTGGGCGCTCATCATGGCGGCTCAAAGACGCTTGCCGCAATACATTGCCAATTTAAAGCACGGCGCGTGGCAGCAATCGGGCCTGAAAACCGCCTCGATGCCGCCCAATTTCAACCTCGGCAGCACGCTCAAAGGCAAAACGCTGGGCTTGCTAGGCTTTGGCAAAATCGCCCAGCTCGTAGCCGGATACGCCCGAGCATTCGGCATGGAAGTGATCGTGTGGGGCCGCGAGAGCACGCTGGCCCGCGCGCAGGGCTTGGGCTTTGCCACGGCTTC
This sequence comes from Allobrachymonas sp., assembly GCA_043769055.1. Taxonomy (GTDB): domain Bacteria; phylum Pseudomonadota; class Gammaproteobacteria; order Burkholderiales; family Burkholderiaceae_C; genus JANMDU01. The sequence continues at coordinate 2,665 of JAYVJQ010000306.1, read as the reverse complement.
GAGCAGCGAGGAGTTGTTTTCCACCTCTGATGTGCTCTCGCTGCATCTGCGCTTGAATGAAGACACCGCTGGCTGCGTGCGCCTCAATGACCTCTCGCTCATGAAGCCAACTGCCCTCTTGGTCAACACCGCCCGCGCCGAGCTGATCGACCAAGATGCCTTGATCGCCGGCCTCAACCGTGGCCGGCCCGGCATGGCGGCGGTAGATGTGTTTGAAAGTGAACCCATCCTGCAAGGCCACGCCCTGCTACGGCTTGAGAACTGCATTTGCACGCCGCATATTGGCTATGTAGAGCAGAACAGCTACGAACTCTACTTTGGCGCTGCGTTTGACAACGTGGTCAACTTCGTCAAAGGCCAACCCACGAATATTGTGAATCCGGGGGCGTTGCAGGTGCGGAGGTGATTTGCTACTGATTTGGTAGCACTCTGCGCAGATTTTATGCCGGCTATCTGCCTCTTTTGCTTATATTTTGGCTTTTGATATGTTATGTGCCACCCGCTCACGTTGGCGGCGGACGAACACGCTCAGGCTACAGAAAAGTTTTTTCCTACGAGCTACCACCATTTGTAGCGTGATTGCCTTGGCTGGCCGCGCTCCACCTACAAAAACTTTTCTGCATCCTGCTCGTATTCATCCACCACCTTGAGGCTTGGTTGATGTGCTGAGATTTAACGTTTGGCACGAGAGACAAGACTCGAATTGCAGAGACACGGACTGTAGATCAATGGCGAGGCTGCTCTTCATGGCATCCGCCCCAGCTTTGATAGCTCCTTCGTAAAGTTGAAGAGATTCTTCATCTCCAAAACGCTGCGAACCATGATGGCGGTCTTACCCTCTTCGCTGAGCGTCGTGGAAATCAGGTTTTGAGGAAGTTCTTGTCTTGAAACCGAGAAGGCCCAGAGAAAACCACCAAAAACAAAGTTGTAGGCAACTCGTCCGTAAAGTTTCGTCTGTTTGGGTTGGATCATTAAATCTGCGAGTACCCCACCTTCGTACTTCAAACCAAACATGATGGATGGATAGCGACTAGCGATACCAGGATTTTCTTCAACAAGTTGCCTTCGAAGGACTTCTTCATGTGGTCCTAAATCAACGTACTCAAAGAACTGTAGGCTTGATACGCCTGCACGCCAGAGCACAGATAGCTGGAAGAGCTTGAACTGCCTGTAGTCAATTCCTTCAATAAGGATGACGTTCCCCTCAGTTCGCGTGGTCAGCGGAACGCCACCCTTCAGAATTTTTCGCGCATACCCTTCCCAAACCGAGAGCTTCTGTTCACACTCGTCACAAAGGAGCTTTTCCTTAAGCCCTTTCTGTTTGAACGCATTGCCTTGACTGGGAATGATAGAAAGTAGCTGTAGCCGATGTTTTTCATCATATAGAGGCTGATACAGAAACTCTGGAATGATGTGCGAGTTCCGAATCTCTCTCTCTTGATGGCACAAGGCACAACGCATAGCGCTTCTAACTTTTGAGATGAGAGGCGTGACCCGACTTGCCGAAGCACGTCCTCTCGGTTAAGGGCTTACAAGCTTGGCGCACCACAGCTAAGACTTTAGGAGTCCACCAATTGCAACGCCTACGGCACCGATAAGCAAGGGCACCCACCATCGCAATTCAGAGCGGCGGGAGATGGCCTGACTCTGCAATTTAATTGCCACTTCGATGAGTGCTGTGACCTGATCGGGGGTAAGGGGCGCTCTAGAAACCTTTCGTTTTTCCTCTGGTGTCATCTTGTCAACATCTTCTTTTGCAAGCTCTTTGCCGGATCGAGTGTCGAATGTCTTCTCTGATGCCCTGCGCCAAACCAAAGATATCCACTCATCTTTGATCCGAAAGAACTCCGGATGCTCAACAAAAACTTCCAGCCATGTACTGGCGCTAGAGGGGGATCTGCCTATAGATCCTTCCCAGTCTTTGATTCTCCTGCTGGCGAACTTATAGGTTCCCATAACTTGCAGAGAAGCCACGACATCGGACAACCGCGACGGACGTTTGAGATAGGCAGATTGTTTTTCGATCATGGAAAAATTTTAGCGTTATAAAGAGCGCAAAATTTGCGATATAAAAATGCTTCTGCCGCGTAAATCAGGCATGAGAATTCTCATCTCTTTCTCACAATAAGTGTCGTAGGTGAATTTTCGCAAACTCAGAAGCGGGTACAAAAGAGACAGCAAACACCGCGACCAACAAATCAATTTATACAGCAGATTCTGACTTGATCGAGCGCACTCTTCAGAACGCCAACCAAGCCACAGGGTTCGGTGGGCGTGATGGGAATTGGCGGTGCGGCCATTCGCGCTTGCTTGAGAGTTGGATTGCAAATTAAGGTGTTGATGCAAACCATCTGGATACGCCAACCAAATATCTGCGCGAGGTGCTAGCCGACGATTCCTATCGCGGCCACCGTGCCAGCGTGCAAAATTCAGCGCGAATCACATGCATGTGACACTACTAATTCAATAGCACTCTGCGCATATTCTATGCCGGCTACTGAGCCAAAACGCTTAAAAATTGTGAGATGCGACCATGTGGGCAGATGAGAAAAGTGGGGTCGGAGCACAATTTCGTCTGGGCTTGAATACGCTTCGGATGAACAGTTGTCCTGAATTGTGATCCGACCCCATTTTTCTCATCGCGATGTCGAATGGCGTGCACAAG
>JAYVJQ010000305.1:0-2650 GCA_043769055.1 Allobrachymonas sp. | reverse complement strand
ATACACAGCGGCCAGAGGTTTGCGCAGAAACCATTGCAAGAGCATCAAACAAGCGAAAATGCCGGCATAAATCACCGGCAAGCCCGCATCGATGGCGATGCCCAACACGATGGCGTTGAAAATCAGGCCAAAGAAAAGCTTGAGATCGGCTTCAAGCTCATAAATGAGCTCAAAAATCAGGTGAAAGGTTTCGTTGGTGAGAAAGGGCTCGGCTAGCTCGCGCTGTTTCGCATCGGTGAGCAGGGCTGTGGTGGCGCGATTGTGGCGGGCAAATCGCAGCATATAACGGCCATACGCGCCAAAGCCAGCGCGCTCTGCAAAAATCCAGCTCGTCGCTCCCACCAAATAGGAAGCTGATTGCGCCGCCACGATCCAAGCGAAATCTGTGATCAAGAACTCTTGTTTTGACACATCATGGCTGGCTTGAATGATCAAGGCCGTGGTGCTGGCGGCCAACGCAGCTTCCAGCACCAGCAGAATTAACATCCAAATAAACGGCGCGCACCACAGCAGGCGCAAAAAATCGAGTCGCGGATAAGCAACAGAGGTGTGAGGGATTGACGCTGTGCTCATAAATCCGTGCGCTACTGGTGATGAGATGTAATTTTTTTGAGGATTGGGTCAACCACGGGTAGCAAAAAGCGTTATAAACCTGTCTGAACGCTGAAGGTAACACGAAAGCGCGTCAACACAAGAGTATCAGCCTTCGGGTTGGTGTTGTATCGTCTCATTGAGGAGTATTGATCATGGCAACGAAGAAAACCAAAAAATCCAAAAAACCTGCAAAGAAGGCGTAAGCCCTCGTAGCAGCAAAAAACCCGCCTCTTGGCGGGTTTTTTGATGGCTGCAATAGAAATTACTTCACCGTCACTTCAATGGTGGCCGCCATGTCTTTGCCGTAGCTCAGGTGAAAGCCATCGGCAAACTGCATGGTGAGCTTGTATTGGCCCGGTGGCAACTTGATCTCAGCCTCAGTTTGGGCTTTGCCAAAGTGAATGTGCTTGTCGTCAAACGGGATGATCTCGCCAGCGGGCTTACTCATCAGGTTGATCAGCACATGGTGGTGGCCTTTGCCGGCGTTTTGCCCAGCATCGGCGGGCTCCAGGCCCATGCCTTTCACACCGAATTTCACTTTGAAGGTTTGGCCTACGGTTGCACCATTTTGAGGCTCCATGAACCACACGCCTTTGTCTGCTGGCGGCTGATTCGGGTTGGGATTGTTCATGCTGGCGCAGCCCGACAAGGCCAGTACCGTGCCCGCAGTCAGATATAGAGCGGCACGCTTGGTAAAAAGGCGAATGGTTTGCATACAATGTATCTTTCGGTGTTGTGATGTTGTGAGGAGCATAGTCTGCCACGCCGCAGCCAAATTTGCACCCTCTGCTTGCAACACCCGTTAAAAAGTTATTGTTCAAAGGCTGATGTGTTGTTAGCCTAGTAATTCCCCCTATCTCATGTCTCAATACGTTTACACCATGAACCGGGTCGGCAAAATCGTGCCACCCAAACGCCATATCCTTAAAGATATTTCGCTCTCGTTCTTCCCCGGCGCCAAGATCGGCGTACTCGGCCTTAACGGCTCAGGCAAATCGACCCTGCTCAAAATCATGGCCGGTGTGGACAAAGAAATCGAAGGCGAAGCCACGCCGATGCCAGGCATCAAAGTGGGCTATTTGCCGCAAGAGCCTCAGCTTAACGCTGAACACACCGTGCGCGAGGCCGTTGAGGCGGGCATGGGTGCTGTGCTCGCAGCCAAGGCGCGACTGGAACAGGTGTATGTGGATTACGGCGCAGAAGATGCAGATTTTGACAAGCTCGCCGCTGAGCAGGCCGAGCTAGAAGCCATCATCGCTGCAGCTGGAGACGATACCGGCCATGCTTTGGAGATTGCAGCCGATGCACTGCGCCTGCCCGAGTGGGATGCCAAAATCGGCCATCTCTCAGGCGGTGAGAAGCGCCGCGTGGCGCTGTGCCAACTCTTGCTCTCCAAGCCCGACATGCTGCTGCTCGATGAGCCGACCAACCACTTGGACGCAGAAAGCGTCGATTGGCTGGAGCAATTCCTTGCTCGATTTTCCGGCACGGTGGTGGCGATTACCCACGACCGTTACTTCCTAGACAACGCTGCCGAATGGATTTTGGAGCTGGATCGCGGCTCCGGCATTCCGTGGAAGGGCAACTATTCCACTTGGCTAGAGCAGAAAACAGATCGTTTGGCCAAGGAGGCCAAAGGCGAAGAGGCGCGCACCAAAGCTCTGAAGAAAGAACTTGATTGGGTGCGCCAAAATCCGAAAGGCCGGCAAGCCAAATCCAAGGCGCGTATTGCGCGGTTTGAAGAGCTTTCAAGCCAAGAGTATCAAAAGCGCAACGAAACCTCGGAGATTTTCATCCCCGTGGCTGAGCGTTTGGGCAATGAGGTGATTGAATTCAATGGCGTCTCCAAAGCCTTTGGTGATCGCTTGCTCATTGACAACCTGAGCTTCAAAGTGCCAGCGGGCGCGATTGTGGGCATCATCGGGCCCAACGGCGCGGGTAAATCCACGCTGTTCCGCATGATTGCAGGCAAAGAGCAGCCCGATAGCGGCACAGTGAATATTGGCTCCACCGCGCAGATGGCTTTTGTGGACCAAAACCGCGACAGCTTGGCCAA
>JAYVJQ010000304.1:0-4824 GCA_043769055.1 Allobrachymonas sp. | reverse complement strand
TTCAACAAACATTTATCGCACATTGACGTTGGTGTCGTGCAACAAACTGCAGTGGAAGTGAATGCAGAAGTTTCCAATCGGCATCCTTTGACGACTAGGCGCGGTTCAAAGAAAGTGAACGAGTGATCTATGGCTGAGTCGTGCACTTACACGGGTAATGGCAATACGGTAACAATCGCTGACCTAGGCAACATTACTCGGGATGAGTGTCTTCAATTAGCGCTGTGCGGTAAAGATGCTTGGAATTTATGGCGGAATGACTTCCAGACTAGAGGGGGATGGGGACATCCTTACAAAAATGCCGCAGATTTTTCTAATCAAGATTTTTCTTTAAACCATTTCGATTTTTGTGAGTTCAATTTCGGGGATGGAGCAAATTTTAGTGAGGCGCTCTTCCATAGTGTGTTTTTCGCTGGTGCTCAATTTGGACGAGATGTGAGTTTTGCAGGTACAAAGTTTGGCGATAGATCTAGTTTTGAGGGTGCAAAGTTCGGACCTTCTACTTCATTTCGAAGCAGTCAATTCGGAGATGATTGCTCATTTGAAGATTGCAGAATTGACTCTTACTCGTCATTTGAGTATGTCAAATTCGGAGCAAATCTGAATTTTTCGGCATCAATGATCGGTGATAGTGCAGACTTCAGTTGGTCAGCGTTCGGTATTCGCACCTCTTTTGTTGGTGCAATACTTCTTGGTGAAGCTTACTTCGATGCCTGCTCATTTGGTTTGGAGTGCGACTTTTCTGGTTTGATGGTCGGTAACACCATTTCGTTCGAAGCCAGTGTATTTAAAGGGTCGGTAAGCTTCAAAGCGTTATCGTGGATCGCCTTAAGGGGGCAATTAGGCTTCGTCCCAAGATTTGAAGAGCACCAGAAGGATGCTCAAAAATGGTTGGTCGATCCTTGGAGTTTTAAGCGTATTAGCTATGCAGGCACGCGATTTGAAGGGGGTGTGGATTTTTCTGGACGCCATTTTGAAGACTCGGCCGAGTTTTGTAAAACCCTATCTGAGATAGTCCCCCATGATTGGATAGTTGGCGATATTCCAAGTGACTTGCGCAAAGAAATAGTGAAGACACCATCCGGGAATAAAGTCTTACCTGATGGTAGAAGTGTTGTCTTCTCAATGCCGCCGGAGTTTTTTCAGTGCAAATTGTATCAAGACACTAGTTTTGAAGATGCATCGTTTCCGTTGCCGACAGGCTCTGAATCTGCGGCAAGAGCCTATCGAGCGCTTAAATTGGCTTTTGCACAGCAGCAGGCCGTGCGAGAGGAGCAACGTTTCTTTAAGCTAGAAATGCAAGAAGAGGCTGTTGGCGAAAAAAGCTGGCGCAGGTGGTTATATCGCGCTTACCAAGTGACTTCTGATTTCGGGTTCAGTATCAGTCGTCCACTGGTATTGTTTGCGTTGACTACGCTTGTTGCTACTTTGATCTATGCCAATCAAGCAGGTTTGACTTTTGACTTCTCAGGTAGTCACACTGCGGCGCTAGTTCAATTCAGCATCGCTAGTGCAATCCTCGGCTTGGAGAAGCTGGCAGAGCCGGCTGCGATTCGTTTGTTTGGCGACCTCGCCAACGGCGTTGCGAATTACAACGTGTGGATTGTTTTGACCTTGTTGGCACACAAGGCGGTTTCGCTGCTGGCGCTGTTCCTCATCGGCCTCGCATTGCGCAATCTCTTCAAGATGAAATGAGCTTTCCATGAACAGCTCACCAACCAATCAAGCAGTGACTGGCAGTTCTACAGATTGCTCAAACAGCATCGTAGGGCACAAGTCAATCTCATCAGCCCAGCACACGGTGCCGCCCTGCACGCGCACTTTAGAAAACTCTGACCACTCGGCGAGTTGTGTGAAAACGCCTCGGCCGAGTAAAGGTTTTGCGTCAAATCGGCGTTGGCTACCGTCTGCAAAGGCAAGCAATAGCTTGAAATCGCGCTCGGGTTGCGCAGTGAGGATGCGAGCAAGCGGTGTCATATTTGAATTAGCGCAACGGCTCCACAGGAAAAGGCTTTTCGCCTTTCGAGGCCAATTGCCAGTTGGCCATCAGGTCTTCGCGATGAATCTCGATCCAAGCTTGGATCAATCGATGCTTCGCCACTGGCAAGCTGCCCGCCAGCAAACTCCCATCCACAATCGAAAAGCTCGCTTCGCTGTCTTGATAGCGCACATGAATGTGCGGCAAATGGTGGCGCTCATCGTCAAAGAAATAAAGCATGACGATGAGGCCGTAGAAAACGCTGATGGTAGACATACGCCTATTGTAAAAACCTTTTGATGACTTTGCTCAGATCGATACACCATGCAAACCAACCTCGCCCCTGAATACAAAAACCGTGCTGATGGCCTAGAGGCCGAGAGCATTTTGCGCAAATGCGTGCACTGCGGTTTTTGCACGGCCACTTGCCCCACCTATCAACTGCTCGGCGATGAGCTGGATGGCCCGCGCGGGCGGATTTATTTGATCAAGCAGGTGTTGGAGGGTGAGATGCCGACACGCAAAACGCAGATGCATTTGGATCGCTGCCTGACTTGCCGCAACTGTGAGACGACTTGCCCGAGCGGTGTGCAGTATGGGCATTTGGTGGATATTGGGCGCAAGTTGGTAGATGAAAAAGTGGCGCGGCCTACCGGAGAATCTGCACTGCGCTGGGCTTTGAAAGAGGGGTTACCTTCACCGTTGTTTGCTCCTGCGATGGCGATGGGGCAACTGATGCGGCCTCTGCTACCCAAGGCTCTCAAAAATAAAGTGCCCGAGAAAAGAAGCGCCGGAAAACTACCCACGCGCACTCATGCGCGCAAGGTATTGTTGCTGGAAGGCTGTGTGCAACCCAGCATGTCGCCCAACATCAATTCAGCCACGCGCCGTGTGCTCGATGCAGCAGGCATTGAAGCCATCACAGCGGCCAAAGCAGGGTGCTGCGGCGCAGTGAAGTTTCATTTGAACGACCAAAGCGGCGGCTTGGCACAAATGCGCGCGAATGTGGATGCGTGGTGGCCGCAGGTGCAAGGTGACGAGAATGGCGGCGCTGTGGAGGCGATCATCATGAATGCCTCGGGCTGCGGCGTGACGGTCAAAGAATATGGCCATCATTTGCAGCACGATCCTGAATACGCCGCCAAAGCTGAAAAGATCAGCGGGCTCACGAAAGATTTGAGCGAGCTGCTGCCCGAGCTGGTCGCAGTTTTAAAACCGCAACTCAAATCAGCCAACCAAGAGCAGCTCGCCTTTCACCCGCCCTGCACCTTGCAGCATGGCCAGCAACTCAAAGGCGGCGTGGAAAAGCATCTCTCCGAACTGGGCTTCAACATCAAGACTGCATCTTGCGAAGCGCATCTGTGCTGCGGCTCGGCGGGCACGTACAGCGTGTTGCAGCCCGAGCTGTCGTACCAACTGCGTGACCGCAAGCTGGGCAATTTGCAAGAGATGCAACCCGCCCAGATTTTGAGCGCCAACATCGGCTGCATCACGCATCTGCAAAGCGGCACGGACGTGCCCGTGAGGCATTGGGTCGAGGCGCTGGATGCGGCGCTGTGTCCATAACGTACGTTATCGACACTATTAATTTCATAGCATACTTCGTATGTTTTATGCCGGGTAGAAGCATAAAATTCTTCAAAAATCTCTCTCGCATGCGTTCTGATCACATCGCAGGGTAAATGCGAATTCTGCATAATCCGCTCAGTTGCCATAATCCGCGCCATGGAAACCAAATGGCTAGAAGATTTTGTGAGCTTGGCTGAAACGCGCAGTTTCAGCCGTTCGGCGCAGTTGCGTCACGTCACGCAACCTGCGTTTTCACGGCGCATTCAGTCGCTCGAAGCCTGGGCCGGCACCGATCTGGTGGACAGAAGCTCGTATCCCACGCGCCTCACGCCCGCTGGCGAGACGCTGCACTCGCAAGCGCTCGATACCTTGCAAGCCCTGCAAACCACCCGTGCCATGCTGCGCGCTCATTCCGCTGCCGGCCAAGATGTGATCGAGTTTGCCGTGCCGCACAGCTTGGCCTTCACCTTTTTCCCTGGCTGGATCACCAGCTTGCGCAGCCGCTTTGGCCCGATCAAAAGCCGTTTGATCGCGCTGAACGTCCACGATGCGGCGATGCGCTTGGTTGAAGCCAGTTGTGATTTGTTAATTGCCTACTATCACCCTTCACAGCCGCTCCAGCTCGATCCCGATCGCTATGAATTCGTGAGCTTGGGCAGCGAAGTGATAGCGCCCTTCTCGCAAGCCGATTCCACCGGTGCGCCGATTTTTAGCTTGCCAGGCCGCTCCGCCTCGCCATTGCCGTATTTGGGCTATGCACCCGGCGCGTATTTGGGTCGCGTGGTCGATGTGATTTTGAAATCTGCTGCGTTGCCCGTTCATTTGGACCGTGTGTACGAAACCGATATGGCCGAGGGCCTCAAAGCCATGGCGCTTGAGGGCCACGGCATTGCATTTCTTCCGCACAGCGCCGTGAAAAAAGAACTGCGCGCCAAGCGTTTGGTGGCAGCTGATGCGCATCTGCCCTCTGGCGGAGAGATGAGCATGACGATGGAAATCCGCGCCTACCGCGAAAAGCCCCAGCAACGCGAAGGCAGCAAAGACAAACCCGAAGCCCCGCGCGCTTTGAAGCGCAATGCGCAGGTGTTGTGGGATTATTTGGTGGATACCAACAAACCATCGCTTGCGAGCGCTGTGAAGTCTAAGGCTTGATTTTTGAAGCGTTTTAGTGCGGTAGCCGGCATAAAATCTGCGCAAAGCGCTATGAAAATAATAGCAATTTGAAGGCTGCTGCCTAGATGAACAGGCTGAGCGCGTGAGGCATTTCGCCCGCCTTC
>JAYVJQ010000303.1:0-13982 GCA_043769055.1 Allobrachymonas sp. | reverse complement strand
CATTGAGCCCACCAGCACCACCGGCTCCGCCGATACCCGCAGCGCCTGCTGACACGACAGCGCTGCCCTGCGTTGCAGCAAGTGCTGCATCCATCTGCACCACACCGCCATTGCCGCCTTGCCCGCCGTTGCCACCTGTACCGCCAGATCCAGCAGACAGGGGAGATCCGCTAAACGCATCACCGCCCGCGCCGCCCACTCCACCTGCGCCACCACTTCCGCCCGCGCCACCTGCAATATGCAGGCTGCCTGCTTGCGTGCCTGTTGCAAAAATGCGCACCTGCCCGCCTTGCCCGCCGGCGCCCCCAGCATTGCCCGCACCGCCGCCAGCCCCTGATTGAGTGCTTACTGGGGCATTTGCGCCTGCTGCTCCCGCAGAGCCTGCTTCGCCATCGCCGCCAGCACCTCCTTTGACGGTCAACGCCCCAGCTACAGTGAGCGCAGCTTGCAAATTCACATTGCCACCTTGAGCACCCGACTGACCGAGGCCGCCCATGCTACCGCGCCCTGCTTCGATCCACAAACCTGCATTCGATTGGATCGCCTGAGTGATCGTGATGTCTGCTCCTGCACTAGAAGCACCATTCGCCCCGGCTGCCGCAAACCCAAAGCATCCACCAATCGGAGGGCAAGATCCGGTTCTGCCCGCGCCTCCTGCACCACCTAGAGCACCACTGCCGCTGCGTATCAGCATGTCTGTGCTGGCGTTAATGGGCGCATTGACGACGACTTCGCCTCCTGCACCTGCCGCGCCGCCATTGCCCGCTGCTGTGTAGACGGTTTTTGAAAGAATACCGCCTGTTGAATAGCTTCCCCAATCACCGCCTCGACCACCCGCGCCGCCATTGCCTGCTTGCAGTGTGACGCTTTGTGCATGGATGCCGTTCAGTGAGCCGACTTGCCCTACTGTCAACTTACCGCCTGTGCCACCAACACCGCCAGTGACTGATGGCGCACCGTCTGCACCAACGATTCCATCTGCTGTACGAATCACTACATCGCCATTCGTGCTGCTCGCAGCCACCGTCACATCTTTCGCATTCGTCACATAAATCCCGTCGCCCACCGTGCTTTGTAGCGCCAGCGCGTTGGCATTGGTTTGCAGTGCGGTGGCAGATGAGCCAATCGCGCCGCCCGTGGCAATCGAGATCGTGTTGGCTGCGAATGAGCCGGGCAGGCCAGCAATCGTTGCGCCTTGCAGGCTGAGGTTGTCTGTGTTGCTGTTGGCCACGCTCACTGCGCCATTCAACGTGAGAGTGTTTCCCGCATTCATGCCAGCATGCAAAGTGACATTGCCGCTCGTTGCTGCAACTGGGCCATTCACCGTGAGCTGGCTGCCCGCTGTGAGCGAGACCGTGTTGCCTGAGACGAAGCCTGCTGCGCCGTTACTCGCAAAGCCCACACCGCCTTGACCGCCACTGCCTGCAGCGCCCACATGGGCCGTCAAACTGATGAGTGCATTGCGTGCGGAATCCACCAGCACATTGCCCCCTGCGCCGCCCGCGCCACCTAGCACATTGGCTGATTGCGTGCCGCTAACCGCTGCAAGGCCGCCTGCGCCACCTGCACCTGCGCTGAACACCAGCGCCGTGCCATTGCTCGTGCCGCCTTGCAAATTCAGCTGGCCGCCTGCGCCCGCTGCGCCTCCATTGCCGCCTTGTTTGGCTGTAGCGCTGACATAGCCGCCCGCGCCGCCTGCGCCGCCATCACCGGCTTCTAGCGTGGCAGCGCCATTGATCAGGCCCGCGCTGTGCGTGATGCTGCCGCCCGCGCCACCAGCGCCGCCTGTGCCGCCAATGGCGGTGCTCAGGGTAGACGTGGTGCTTTGCCCCGCTCCCCCCAGGCCGCCCATGCCCGCTTGCACCAGCACTTGACGGCCTCTGACGTTATCGTTGATTTGCACTGAGCCGCCCGCCCCGCCTAGGCCACCATTGCTGCCCGTGGCAGCGTTGCCCAGAGCCGCGCCAAAGCCCGCGCCGCCGTTTCCTGCAAGCAAGTAGGTATCTAGCGAACCGAAAAACGGGCTGATGGCTTTGCTCAGGGTGATGCTGCCGCCTGCGCCGCCGCTTGTGGCTGCGCTCGTGCCTGCTGCGCCATCGCCTGCTTGCAAGGTGATGTTGCCAAAGCTGCCCCAATTCAGGCCGTCGGAGCCGAGCACGCTGCCCACCGTGATATTGCTGCCACGTGCTGCATTGCCTGCGCCACCTGCCACCGAGCCATCGGCAGTAGCGATCGTCACATGCCCACCCGAACCGTTGCCGTTGTTGCGCACAGCCAAGGTCAGGTCGCCATGGTTGAGCACATCAATGCTGCCAATCCCCAGAGTGAATAGCGCTTGATTGACCTGCATCTCCAAAGGGCTGGCTACAGAGCCAATGCCGGTTTGAGAAGTCACATTCAATATGTTGGCCGTCACGCGCTTGCCTGTGGCTAAGTTCACGCTGTAGCCGGTTAAGTTCACTGTGTCTGTGTTGGGGTTGGCCACGCTTACATGACCGCCCAGCACGAGTGAACTGTTTGTATTGTCGTTGCCCGAAAGCGTTACGTTGCCACTGGTGGCTTTCACTTCGTTGGCAATGGCGAGGTTTCGGGCGCGAATGTTGATGCCTCGGCCCGTGACGCTGCCTTGCGCGCCTGCAGCGCCCGCGCTCTTGCCAGAGAAACTGGCACCCGCCAAGCCTGCCGCTCCGCCATCCAAGGTGATGGTATTGTTGGAGAACAAAGAATCGTTGATCTTAGCCCCCACCACGGTATTGCCCCCTGCGCCGCCCGTGCCGCCCACGCCAAACACACTTTGGCCACCCACGCCGCCAGCACCCGCAGTCAGTTGCACTGGTGCACTGAATACGCCCGTGTTGATACTCACCACGCCGCCCGCACCCCCCGCGCCTGCCATGGCATTGTTCGCTGCGGTCAATGCGCCTGCACCGCCTGCGCCTGCCTTGACGGTGGCCGAGCTGGCTAGGCCCGAGCCGATGTTGCCTAAAGACACGTAGCCGAGCGTCACATCTCCGCCCGCGCCCCCCGTGATGGTGGCTGCGCCCGCGCTGGCTCCGGCGTTGCCGCCGTCTCCAGCCAGCAGATTGAGCTTGCCATCCATCACCAGATTGCCCAAGGTGATGTCGCCGCCCGCGCCGCCTGAGTAGGCAATGCCCGCGCTGGGTGAGCCTGCCGAGCCCGAAGCGCCGCCTTTGCCTGCGGTGATGCTCAGATCGGTGATCAATTGCACCTGATTGTTCAGCGAATAACTGCCCAATGTCGTACCGCTTTGCACCAACACATTGCCGCCTGCACCGGCTTGGTTGGCTGTGACATCCGTGCGGCTGAAGCTGCTGCCGCCTTGACCTGCGGTGAGCGTGATGCCGCCCGCAATGGTTTGCGGCGACAGGCCGCTGCTGCTGCGCACTGCATCTAATTCCACCGAACCGCCCGCGCCGCCTTGGCCTGCCTGATAAAAGCGCCCCAAGCTTGTTGCCGCCGACCACTTGGAGCCGCCACCATTGCCGCCTTGGCCTGCTGTGGCCAGCACCGCGCCTGCGCCAAAATCAGCGGAAGCTAGCGCGACGAGTTGAACACTGCCGCCCGCGCCACCCGCCCCGCCGCTGGCGCTCTTGCCGGTGCCCAGGCCCACCGTGCCGCCCGCGCCACCTTGGCCAGCGGTGAGTGTGACCCCGGTTGCACTGCTCAAAGCGCCCAGCACCGTGATGGCGCCACCCGCGCCTGCTGCGCCGCCAGCGCCTTGCGTTGAGTAAGCTGAGCCGGTGTTGCTGTCGCCACTGTCGCCGCCCGCGCCGCCTTGCGCGCCGTTGCCTGCGATGATGCGAATGCTGTTGCTCGCGCTGCTGATGCTAGAGCCCGCAAGCGCTGTAAAGCTGCCCCCTGCGCCTGCTGCACCACCCGCCGCAGAGGCATTGCTCACCGTGGTGCTGGTGCTGTCTTGCGCATCGCCGCCGCTGCTGCCAGCGCCTGTGGTGATATTCACCTGCGCTTGCGCCGCAATGCTGACCCCAGCACCCAACTGCACTTGGCCACCTGCGCCACCCGCTTTGCCCGCGCTGCCGTTGCCTGCGCCCGTGGCTGTGCTGTAGCTCGCGCCCACATCGCCTTTTCCCGCCGTGATTTGGACTGAACTGAATTTGGAGATGATGTTGTTGTTGACCGTGACCTTGCCCCCCGCGCCACCGGCTTGGTTGCCTGTGCCACTGGAACCATTACCCGCCGTTAAAACCACGGTGTTCGCTGCGGTGATGCCCGAAAGACTGCCCACTGTGCCCACCGTGATGTTGGCTCCCCGGTTGGCCTCGGCTGCCGTGGTGGCCACTGCGCCATCTGCCCCGCGAATCACCACATTGCCAAAGGTGTTGCTGGCCGCCACCGTCACATCCTTCGCATTCGTCACATAAATACCGCCGCTCTTGCTGCTGCTTAATGACAGTGCGTTGGCATTGGTTTGCAATGCGGTGGCAGATGAGCCAATTGCGCCGCCCGTGGCAATAGAAATCGTGTTGGCAGAGAGCGAGCCGGGCAGGCCAGCGAGAGTAGCGCCTTGGAGGCTAAGGTTGTCTGTGTTGCTATTGGCCAAGCTCACTGCGCCGTTCAATGTGAGCGTGTTGCCAGCGTTCATGCCGGCATGCAGGGTGACGTTGCCGCTGGTGGGCTGCACTGCGCCGCTCAAGCTGAGGTTGCCGCCAGCGGTGAGGCTGATCGCCGTGCCGTTAATGCTGCCGGGCGAGCTGGCGCCTGCGCCGCTTTGCCCAACGCTGATGCTGATATTGCCTGCTACCGTTTGCGCTGCGCCAATCGAGACAGAGCCGCCACGCGCGCCTGCGCTGGCTTTGCCTGATACGCCCGGTGAGCCTGTTGAACCCAACAACGGGCCACTACTACCTGGCGCACCACCCGAACCACGTACACCTGCGGCTGCACCATCACCGCCCTTGCCGGCGCTGATGGCAAGGCCTGCACCGATTGGGCTGCTGGCTGTAGCTAGGAGCGACACATCACCGCCCAAGCCTGCGCTACCTGCATTGCCTGCATTGCCTCCATTGCCGCCGTTGGCTGAGCCTGTGCCATTTTTTGAACCTGCGCCGCCCTCACCACCTGCACCGCCCGCGCCAGCATTGCCGCCGTTGCCTGTTTGTAGCACCACGGTACCACTGGTCGAAATACTTGCGCCTGCGGCTAAGTTGATATCTCCACCTGATCCACCTTGGCCGCCTGCGCCACCATTTCCGCCAGATGAGCCGTTGGTACCCGCAGTGCCAGCACCGCCCGTGCCACCTGCGCCGCCATGGCCTGTGGTCAGTTGTACATTGCCGCCCGCTGTGATGCCAGATAAACCAGCCACGGAGCCCACCGTGAGATCGCCTGCCCAAGCGCCCGCGCTGCCGGAAGAGCCTGCTGCGCCAGCAGCGCCCGCTGCGCCAGCAGCGCCCGCTGCGCCATTTGCCGTGCTGATCTGCACATCACCATTCACGCTACGCGCCGCCACCGTCACATCCTTCGCATTCGTCACATAAATCCCGTTGCTGCTGTTAGTCAGCGCCAAATTGCTGGCATTGGTTTGCAGCGCTTGGCTGCTGCTGCCAATGCCTGTGCTGGCTTGCAAATCGAGAATGTTGGCGGTGATGCTGGCTGAGCCGAAAGAGGCGTTGGTGATGTTGGTGTCGGAGATCAGGCGCACTGTGCCAGCGGCAGCGTTCAAAGTGCCTGTGCCTGCGTTGATTGAATTGCCGCGCAAAGTGATGCTGCCGGCGCTGCCGCTGCTGGACAGCGATGCACTGTTGCTCACTGCGCCGCCTTTGCCATCGAGCGTGATGCCGCCTTGAGCTGTGATGTTCACGGTGTTGGCCAAGCCTTGTGCGGTGAGGGTGGCTTGGCCGCTGCCGGCGTTCAGCGTGCCATTGGTTTGCGTGATGGTGGCGCTGGTGTAGCTGCTGCCATCAAAGCCAGCGGTGAGGGCCACATTGCCGCTGGTGGGCTGCACATCGCCGTCGATTGCAATGTTGCCCCCTGCAATCAGGCCAACGGCTGTGCCGCTGATGCGGCCAAGCTGCGTGGAGCCTGCGCCCCTCTGACCCACAGCTACGCTCAGGTTGCCGCCAGCGGTTTGCGCCGCATCGATATACACGAAGCCGCCGCGCACGCCTTGCGTGGCTGAGCCTGCTGCGCCCCTCGATCCATTGCTGCCCACAGCACCACCGCGCAAGCCGCCCGCGCCACCTGCGCCGCCCACAGCGCCATCGCCGCCATGGCCTGCAGCAATGCTCAGGGCTTGGCCAGCTTTGCTGCTGGCCGTGAGCTGCACATCGCCCGCTGCGCCTGCCGCGCCGGCGCTGCCGCCTGTGCCACCATTGCCGCCGCTGCCGAATGAGCCCGTGCCTGCGCCGCCCACGCCGCCTTGGCCGCCCGCGCCTGCATCGCCGCCGCTGCCCGCTTGCAGCAGCACCGCGCCGCCGGCTTGAATGCCTGCGCCATTGCTCAGCGTGAGATCGCCGCCCGCGCCGCCGCGCCCGCCCGCGCCACCCGTGCCGCCTTTGCCGCCGATGGACGAGCCCGTAGTGCCCACGCCGCCTGCACCGCCCACACCACCCGCGCCGCCATCGCCCGCAATCAGTTGCACATTGCCGCCCGCAGTGATGCCAGCGAGCCCTAAGCTGCTGAAGTTGGCAACTGTGATGTCGCCACCCGAAGCGCCAGCGCCGCCCACGCCGCCGGTGTTAAAGCCCGTGCCCGTGCCGCCCACAGCGCCCGCGCTGCCTGCTGCGCCATCAGCGGTTTCAATGCGTACATCGCCTGCGGCACGCGCCGCAACAGCCACGCTCTTGCTGTTTAGCACGTTGATGCTGCCACCCGTACTCTCAAGCGCCAAGCCGTTGGCGCTGGTTTGCAGCGGCGTGGTAGATGAGCCGATGGCGCTGCCGGTGTTGATGGAGAGAATATTGGCAGCCAAAGAGCCAGGCAGGCCCGCAATCGTTGCGCCTTGCAGGCTGAGGTTGTCTGCATTGCTATTGGCCACGCTCACGCCGTTCAAGGTGAGCGTATTGCTGGCATTCATGCCTGCTTTGAGGCTGACGTGGCCGCTGGTGGGGGCTAGGTGATTGAGGACAGACAGGTTTGCACCAGCCGTTAGATTGCCAACAGTGGCCGAGAGGCTGCCCGCATTGCCAGCTATGCCGGAAGTCGAGCCTGTGCCATCCCAGAGTGTGCCGCCGAGGCCACCTGCACCAGCGCTGCCTGCACCGACGGTGACATTGCCAGCGCCTAGGGCCGAGGCATTAAGCGCGAGGTTGCCGCCAGTGCCGCCGTTGCCACCCGCTACGCGGAAATTGTCGTTGGTGCGCAGGCCGCCCTGGCCGCCTGCACCGCCATTGCCACCGCGCAGGGTGAGCTGGCCTGCTGCGCTCACAGAGGCATCGAGATTGAGTGAGCCACCTGCTGCGCCCGCACCACCACCTATGCCGCCTGAGAAAAAACTATCGCCATGACGACCCGCACGACCATCGCTACCCGCGATGGTTAGATCGCCTTGAGTGTTGATCGCACGGGTGACGCTAACGCTGCCTGATGCGCCCGAAGCACCGTTGGTGTCGTTTCCAAAGACATACCCACCACTGCCCAATCCGCCTTGGCCGCTCACGATACTGACCGCCGCAGCAGAGGCCACATTCGCACCGACTGTGATCTGACCGGATGCGCCGCCGGTAAAGATATCGTTGCCCGTGCTGTTACCTGCTTCGCCACCTGTGCCCGTATTGATGGTGACCAACTCGCCTGCTTGAATGGCTTGTGTGATGCTCACAGCCCCAGATGCGCCGCCGACGCCTCGGTTGGTGATGCCACCTGTACCTGTTGTGATCGACACGCCGCCTGCGGTACTGATCGTTGCGTTGACTGCGACGGCTCCCGTGTTAGCGCCTGCAACACCACCTGCTACCGAATGGCCATTGGTGAAGCCTGCATTGCCGGTGCGCAAGCTGATGCTGCTGCCTGAAGTCGATGCGCTACCGGTGATACCGACGACGCTGCCCACTGTGCCCACAGTGATTTGGGCGCTGGGTGTGTCGCCTGTGTCATTGGTGAGCACACTCAGGTTGCCCGCAACTTGCGCAGCGACGGTCACAGCTTTGTCGTTGATTACGTAGATACCGCTGCCTGCACCATCGTTGCGTGTGCTACTCAAAACGAGCTCGCTCGCATGAGTTTGCAAATACGCGGATGCACTGCCCAGCGTATTGGCGCTCAAGCGGATTTGCTGCGCGGTGAGTGAGCCGATATCGCCCGTGATGCTGTTGCCGCCTAAGCTCAATGTGCCCGTTGTTGGATTGGCGAGGTCTGCAACCCCGCTCAAGCTGAGCACATCGCCCGCATTCATGCCCGCTTGCAAGCGCAGATTGCCGCTGGTGGAGGCGACCACGCCTTGGGTTACTGCGAGATGGCCTGCGGTTTGAATATCAAGATTCGCACCTTGAATGCGACCATCAGCGGCTTGACCGAAGCCCAGTTGACCGCCCAAGCCAGCGCTGAAAGTGGCCGAACCAGCGAGATTCAATGCGTTGTTAATTTGGATCGTGCCTCCCGTGCCGCCAACGGGTTGAGCGACTTGCCCTGATTTGCCGCCGACCGAGCCGCCAGAGCCCGTGGTGAAGCTGCTGGCACCGCTGGCACTGAGAGCGCCATTGACGAGTATGTTGCCTGCCGAGCCGCCGCTGGCGTTGAATTGGAAATTGCGCAGGGTGTCGCCACCGTTGCCGCCACCTCCCGTGCGAAGGCTGAGATCACCAGCTGCGGACAGCGCACTGGTGACATTGATGTTGCCTGCTGAGCCACCCACACTACCTGTACCATGCGGCGTGCCAGCGCCGCCGTTTCCGCCTCGGCCCGCTGATCCCGTTGTCAGGCTCACGCTGCCAGCACCCGTTTGCGTGATGCCAGAAATCGAACCGACAGTGCCCACCGTGATGCTACCGCTGGCTTGGCCCGATTGGCCATTCTCGCCGGGCAAGTTGCCATTGCCGCTGAATACACCGTCTGCACCATTTGCGCCGTCAGTAGTCGCCAACCTCAAGTGACCTTGGTTGATTTGCGCTGCGACGGTGACATCGCCCGTATTGCGTATCAGCACATCGCCAGAGCCTGTGTTGCGCAGGGCGATTCGGCTGGCTTGTGTGTCCACGGAGTCACCGATTCGGTTTGATCCAATGCCCGAGGAAGCGCTCAAATCCAGTGTGCCCGCTTGCAGTTTGGCGCCCACGCCAACGGATATTGCGCCGCTGCCCGCAGTCCCTGCAGTGAGCGTGATGCCGCTGTTTGAATGAGTCCCTAGCAGGCTGCTGCCAATCAAAATGTTGTCGTGCGCCTTGAGTGTGAGCGAGGTAGCCGCATTCCAGCCGATGCCGCCGTTGACGACGATGAGCCCGGATTCCGAGCCCGTGTTGCTGGTCTCGATTACTACATTGGTTGTGCCAAGATTGGTGCTGATGTTGTCTGCGCTGAGGCAGTTAGGCCCAAAACAGCTGGCTTGTTCAATGATGATGTTGGAGGGGTCGATCAGCCAAGTGCCAAACTTACCATTCGCTGCTTGGGCGTTGACGCGGAAGGTGTCTGCAATTTGCACGTTTGCGGCGCTGGTTTCTACGAAACCGCCGTTTTTTAAGCCATTTTGGCCACTAGCCGGCATAGAATCTGCGCGGATTGCTATTGAATCAGGAGCGGAATGATTCGCACTGATATCGACGCTGCCGCTGGCATTGACTGTGCCGTTGTTGAAATCAGCGAGGATGTGGACTTTGCCTTCTCTTGCATTGCCTTGCAAATCCGCCACGGTTTGCGCCTCAATCACGCCGCTGTGATTCACCACGGCTCTGGCCAAGCCAGCGGCGGTTTGCGCATTCATCAGCACCCAGCCGCCATTCGCTTGGATGATGCCTTTGTTGTCAACGAGCGTGTCAAATTCAGCTTGGCTGACCTGCACTTTGAGCAAGCGGCTGCCTTGGAATTCGAGGGTGACATTGCTTCCCGCAGCCAGCGCCACAGAGCCTAAGCGGGCGGCGATGATGCCGTCGTTGCGAACGGTTTGGCCGAGCAGAGCCACTGTGCCGCCATCTGTGGCTGTGATCGTGCCTTGATTGCTGATTTCACCTGCTTTTATAAGCGAATTCGATGCCTGCCCGGCATGAATACTGCGCGTAGTGCTATCAAATTGATACTTACCCGTCTGGCTGCCGAGGATGAAGTTGTTGTCTGAAATATCCAAGGTAGAAGCCACCAAGCCGCCCACATTGACCTGCGCGCCGGGTGCAAACAAGATGCCGGCGGGGTTGACCAGAAACACTTGGCCGGTGGCGTTGATCTGGCCGTAGATCTCAGAGCCTTGATTGCTGTTCACCCTGTTCAATGTCACGCCGTTGGCGGGCTGAGAGAAGCTGACTGTGCCGTTGCTGCCGACGTTGAAGGTGCTCCAATTCAGAATGGCTGCGGTGCTGGTTTGGCTGATGGCCAAGGTGTTGCGGCCGTTGGCGGCGACCGCTGCATTGCCAATAGTGGCATTGCCCTGCGCCACAGTGCCACCCGTGGGCACGGTGTTGGCCGTCACAGATGAGCCCACCTGCGCGTACACCAGATTCGGATTGAACCCCGCCGCAGCAAAGAAGCCACCCGCCATGAGCAGGTGCTGGAGCAGGGGAGACAGACGTAACGATGGGCGCAGGCGTGGTGTGTTCATACATAAATTGTCGTGTGACAAAGCGTAGCTGTCTCTCATCCTGATGGATGAATTGAGGAGTGAATACTTTGGTTGGCTTGCTTTTGGGGGGCTGGGGCTGTGACAATGGGGTTCATGGCGCCTTCTGCACTACCCTCTGCTTCGACCAATCCTGCCCGCAAGCCCTACAGCGTGTTGCTGGTGGATGACCATGCGCTGTTTCGGGCGGGTATGCGCTTTATCTTGGCCGATGGGCAAGATGGCGCGAGCGCGGTGCTGCAAGCGGGCAGCTTGACCGAGGCGATCTCGCTGCCCGATGAGGTGGATGTGGTGCTGCTGGATGTGCAGATGCCGGGCATCAATGGCATGGAGGGGCTCTCGCTGATTAAGCGGCGCTGGCCGAAAGCGGCGGTGCTGATGCTGAGCGCCCATGAAGACCATGAGGTGCAGCAGCAATGCTTGCGCCGTGGCGCGCTGGCTTTTGTGAACAAAACGGCCTCGCCTGAGCAAATTCGCGCGGTGGTGAGCGATGCGGCGGCGGGCAGGCTGGCTCCTGCTGCGGTGCCCAGCGGCAATGCAGAGCGCGCAGCAGCAGAGCAGGGCGCGCAAGATGCGGATCATGTGCTCTCGCCTCGGCAACTGGATGTGCTGCTGCTCATGTGCGAGGGCATCAGCAACAGAGCGATTGCGCGCAAGCTTTTTGTGAGCGAGAACACGGTGCGCAGCCATGTGGCGGCGGTGCTGAAATACTTCAATGCCAGCACGCGGGTGGAGGCGGTGATGGCGGCGCAAAAAAGTGGCATGGTGAGTGTGCGGCCTGATGCGCTCCAGGCGGTGATTGTGTGAAAGTAGCAAGCAAATGAGTGAAGGGCAGCATTCCTCCGTTCGGGCTGAGCCTGTCGAAGCCCCCCCAAGCCCTTCGACCCCTTCGACAAGCTCAGGGCGAACGGTAGCTAACGACTCGCCCAGCAGCATTGATTTAATCCGCCAAGAAGAGCAGCGCCGCTTTGAGCGATTTATTTACTTGGGCGCGGTGGGCATTTGGCTCACGGGCTTGCTGCTGATGGGCGTGGTGGTGCAGTTGGAGCCGCCGATGGCGCGCGTGGCGCAGCTGTGGGGCGCGGCATTTACTGTGCTGATGCTGGCTACGGTGATCACATGGGCGATGGTGGGGCAGCATCTGGCCTCGATGGATGCGCGCGACAAATGGCATGTGGTGATCGTGGCGGCGCAGGGGCTGATGTGGGCGTTGCCGCCGCTGATATTTTTTGCGCCTGCGCAGCCGCTGGTGACGATGTTCATGGTGTGCATGGTGTGCGGTATGTCGGCGGCGGGCGTGCCGATTTTTGGCACACGGCCTGCGCTGTATGCGCTGATTTTTGTGCCGCCCTTTGTGGCGCAGATTGCCGTGTTTGGCTGGTATGGGCTGCAAACGGGTGAGACTTTTCATGGCTTTCTAGGCGCGGCCATGGTGCTGCTGCTCACGGTAAATTTGATTTTTAGCCGCTTCACCTGGGCCACGCTCAATCGCTCCATCGTGCTCGCCTATGAAAACCAAGAGCTGGTGCAGCAGCTCAAAAGCCAAGCCGTGCAATTGAGCGAAACCACCCGCGCGGCGCAAGAGGCCAACAAGGCCAAAACCAAATTCCTCGCTGCTGCCAGCCATGATCTGCGCCAGCCGGTGCATGCTTTGAATTTGTTCACAGAGGTGTTGGCCGGCACGCAGCTCGACGACAAGCAAACCAGCATGGTCCAGCATATTCGCGCGGCCACGCACGCCAGCCGCGATATGCTCAATACGCTCTTGGATTATTCGCGGATTGAGGCTGGCGTGATGGTGGCAAAACCAGTGCCCACGCCGCTGGCGCCGCTGTTGCGCCGTTTAGAAGATGAGTTTGGCCCGCAAGCCGATGCGCAGAATTTGATTTACCGCACGCGCGATACGCAGTTGGTGGCGCTGTGCGACCCAACGATGACGCAGCTCATTCTGCGCAATTTTGTGAGCAATGCGCTGCGCTACACGCAAACCGGTGGCGTGCTGGTGGCGGCTCGCCAGCGGGCTTCAGAAGTGATCGTGCAGGTGATTGACACCGGCATTGGCATTGCGCGGCATCAGCATGACGAGATTTTCAAAGAGTTTCACCAGCTCGGTAATTTGGAGCGGGATCGGCAAAAAGGCTTGGGGCTAGGCTTGGCGATTGCCAAAGGCTTGGCGCAGAGCATGCGCGCTCGCATTGAGCTGCAATCACAGCCGGGGCAGGGCTCAGTGTTCACACTGTGCTTGCGCTCGGCCAGCAATCTGGGTGAAGAGCCGAGCAATGCGGCGGAATTTGCTGTGCGCTCGGGCGGCTGGATGGCGGCTCAGTTGCGTGCGCCGGCTCTTTCTGGCGAGAATCAAGTCTTGCATCAGGCACTGCGCGGCCTGCGCGTTTTGATTGTGGACGATGAGGCGCAGGTGCGCGTGGGCTTGGAAGCCCTGCTGCACACTTGGGGTTGCGAGGTGCGCCAAGCGGAAGGGCTAGAGGATGCACTGACCTGTATTCAAGGTGGCTTTGCTGCGCAACTCTTGATCACCGATTACCGCTTGCGCGATGGCATTACGGGCGGCGATGTGATTGCCGCTTTGCGCTCTCAAAGCCCCTCTCTGCCTGCCATCATCGTGACCGGCGACACCGATCCCAAGCGCATCCGCGAAGCTGCGGGCCATGGCGCAATGCTGTTGCACAAACCGGTGAGCGTTGCAACGCTGCAAGCAGCGATGATGGCTTAAAACGCCACCACTGCATTCACTCACAGTTGAGTATTACGCGTGCGGCCATTGCTGTTGGCGCCTGTGGCGAGATTGCGGCCGGGGTTGTTGCCCAAGCCACGTGCGAGTTGGGCGCTCAAGCTCCAGTCGCGGCCGGCTTGGTAGCTCAAACCAATGCCGATGCTGCTGAGTTTGTAGCTGTTGGGCTGGCCAGCGGGCAGGGCGGTTGCCCAGAGGTTTTTATGCTGCGTGATGTGGCCGGAATCGGCGAAGGCGGAGAAGGTCAAGCCAGTTGAGGCCTGTGCGCCCAGCGCTTTGCGCCATTCCACGCTCAGAACTGCGCCACTGTCGCCGCTGGCTTCGCCCACAGGCCAGCCGCGCACGCCATTCGGCCCTCCGAGGGCGATTTTTTCGCTGCTGTCTAAATTGTCTTGCGCGGCTTGGCCGTTGGCCGTGCCGGTCATGGTGGCGACGAAAATTTTGAGTGTGTTCATAGCACTAGATTTTCCATCACTCGGCGGTAGATGTTTT
>JAYVJQ010000302.1:0-2906 GCA_043769055.1 Allobrachymonas sp. | reverse complement strand
CCCCGCGAAAACGCCGAAAGCAATCGTTGATCAACTCAACAAAGCAGTGGCAGCCGCGTTCGATGCAGAGACTCGCGCAAAACTGGCTGAGAGCGGCATCGAGGTGGCTCTGAGCACCCCAGAGGATGTGCAGCGCCTGATCGTGCAAGACACCAAAATTCACGCAGATTTGGTCAAAACTGCAGGCTTGGTGCCGCAGTAGATTGCTGTCACACATAGGGGAGGGGTTAAAGCCCTGAGTCAGAAAAAAGGCGGCATCAAGCCGCCTTTTTCGGCCGAACATAGCCTTAAATCAAGCGCACACCTGTTTTGCTCTGCACAAACTCTTTCGTCACGCCATCCGCCAGCTCCACAATCTTCAAGCCTTCTGGCACCACATCAAACACACCCAAATCCGTGATGATGCGATCGACTACGCCAACGCCTGTGAGCGGGAGTGTGCAGGCGGGAAGAATCTTCATATCTTCCGTGCCGTCTTTTTTCTTGGCGACGTGCTCCATCAAAATGATCACGCGCTTGACGCCGGCGACCAAGTCCATTGCGCCGCCCATGCCTTTGACCATTTTGCCGGGGATCATCCAGTTGGCCAGATCGCCGCGTTCGCTCACCTGCATCGCGCCCAAAATCGATAAATTGATCTTGCCGCCGCGAATCATGGCAAAGCTGTCGTGGCTGCCGAAGATGCTGCTGCCTTTGATGGTGGTCACGGTTTGTTTGCCAGCGTTGATCAGGTCGGCATCCACGTTGTCTTCGGTAGGGAAGGGGCCGATGCCGAGCATGCCATTTTCGCTTTGCAGCCAAACTTCTTTATCCGCTGGTACATGGTTGGCCACGAGTGTGGGAATGCCGATTCCAAGGTTCACATAGAAACCGTCTTCGAGTTCGCGGGCAGCACGCGCCGCCATTTGGTCTTGTGTCCAGGGCATTTTCAAACTCCTCGTGTGTCAGTAATGGTGCGCTTTTCAATGCGCTTTTCGGGGGATGCGTTGAGCACGATGCGGTGCACATAGATGCCGGGCAAATGAATATCGTCGGGTGCAAGTTCGCCCGTCTCGACGATTTTTTCTACTTCGACGATGCAAATTTTGCCTGCCATCGCCGCTGCGGGGTTGAAGTTGCGAGCAGTTAAATTGAACCGCAGGTTGCCACTCTTATCGGCCACATCGGCTTTCACCAACGCGACTTCGGGCAACAGCGCGCGCTCCATCACATAAGTCTCGCCATCAAACTCGCGCAGCTCTTTGCCTTCTGCCACCAAGGTGCCCACGCCAGTTTTGGTGAAGAAGGCGGGAATGCCTGCGCCGCCAGCGCGTAGCTTCTCGGCCAGCGTGCCTTGCGGCGTGAATTCCAATTCCAATTCGCCCGCGAGATATTGCCGCTCGAACTCTTTGTTTTCTCCCACATAGGAAGAAATCATTTTTTTGATTTGGCGGGTTTGCAGCAATTTGCCGAGGCCGAAATCATCCACGCCCGCGTTGTTGGAAATCGCTGTGAGATTTTTTGTGCCGCTGTCGCGCAGTGCATCAATCAGCGCTTCGGGAATGCCGCAGAGGCCAAAGCCGCCCACAGCAATGAGCTGGCCATCACGCACCACACCTTGCAAAGCAGCGGCTGCGCTGGGATATATTTTGTTCACGGCTTATCTCCTACTGGGCTGATACGAAAAGCATTACGATACTACGTAATCAGATACGTAGAGTTTCGTAAGGTTTTGGAGACAAAGAATGTCAGATATCGACTACCACGCCGCTTTCGATTTTGCGCCGATTGGCCTAGCGCTCTCACGCGAGCGCGTGATGCTCGATTGCAATCAAGCGCTGTGCGAAATATTTGGCATGAACCGCGACAGTCTCGTGGGCCAAAGCTTTGCAGTGCTTTACCCCACGGTGCAAGAGTATGAGCGCACCGGCGAGCGCATTGCACCCCTGCTCGGGCAAGATGGCAAAAAGGGCCGCTATGCGGATGACCGCCTGATGAAGCGCGCCAGCGGTGAACTCTTTTGGTGCCACGTCACAGGCCGCGCGCTCAATCCCAAAAAGCCGCATGAAGCGGGCATTTGGAGCTTTGAAGATTTATCGGCCTTGCGTCCTGTCAAAGCCGATCTCACGCCACGCGAGCGCGAGGTGGCCGCTTATTTGCTCGAAGGGCTCACCGCCAAACAAACCGCCAAGCACCTTCTCATCAGCCACCGAACGGTCGAGATTTACCGCGCTAGGCTGATGCGCAAATACAAGTCGCACACCACGGCGGATTTGGTGCATAAGTTGATGGCGGGGTGATGATGACGGGCATTTGCTGAGATGTCCGAATCCAGCGAGGGGCATCACTGCTTCTCAGGCATGATGCAAGGACAATGACCTTGCCCTCACAACCTACAACAGCTAGTTTGCCACCCAACTTTCAACGCCTAGCCGCCGCCAATTTAGCAGCGCAATCCGCAGAGCAAATCAGTTTGGCGGCTGTGCCGATGATTGCGGTGCTCAGCCTTGGGGCGGGGGCGGGGCAAATTGGTGTGTTGGCTGCTGCGCAAACTTTGCCTTTCTTTTTGCTGGCGATTCCTTTTGGCATGCTGGCTGATCGCATGCCAAGGCCGCTCATCATGCGTTGGGCGGAGATTGTGCGCACTTTGGCGCTGCTGGGGCTGCTGCTGTGCGCCGCTTTAGGTGCAAGCTCGCTCACACTGCTGGCTGTGCTGGGTTTTTTAGGTGCAACGGGCACAGTAGCGTTTAGCGTGGCGGCGCCCGCTTATGTGCCCAGCTTGGTGGCACGCGAGCAATTGCCGCGTGCCAATGCGCGGCTAGAGCTGGCGCGCAGCGCGGCCTTTGCGGCTGGGCCAGCGCTTAGTGGGGCATTGGTGGCGTGGACGGGCGCGTCTGCTGCGTTTGTGGTGGCGGCTGTTTTGTCGG
>JAYVJQ010000301.1:0-3896 GCA_043769055.1 Allobrachymonas sp. | reverse complement strand
TGGCAGTATGCCGGTCGGTATGCAACTGATTGGCAACTACTTCAAAGAAGCGCAATTACTCAACGTGGCGCACCAATACCAGCAAGCCACCGATTTCCACACCCGCCGCCCGGAGGGTTTTTGAGATGACTTCAAAATTAATCCAAGGCTACGAAGTCGTGATCGGCTTCGAGACACACACGCAACTGGCTACGCAATCAAAGATTTTTAGCCGCGCCCCGACGGCTTTTGGCGCTGAGCCGAACACGCAGGCTTGCCCGGTGGATCTGGCGCTGCCGGGCACGCTGCCGGTGATGAACAAAGGCGCTGTGGTATGCGCGATCAAGCTGGGCTTGGCACTCGGTTCAACGATTGCTGAGAAGAGCATTTTTGCGCGCAAGAATTATTTCTACCCGGATTTGCCCAAGGGCTATCAGATCAGCCAGTTTGAGATTCCTGTGGTGCAGGGTGGTTCGGTGGAGTTTTTCCTCGCTTCTGACAAGAGCGCTGAGGGCGCTCTGGAGAAGAAAACCGTGCGCCTCGTGCGCGCTCACTTGGAAGAAGACGCGGGCAAATCGCTGCATGAAGATTTTGTGGGTCAATCAGGTATTGATTTGAATCGCGCAGGCACACCGCTTTTAGAAATTGTCACTGAACCGGATATGCGCTCCAGCGCCGAGGCGGTAGCTTATGCCAAAGAGCTGCACAAGATCGTCACGTGGATTGGCATTTGCGATGGCAATATGCAAGAAGGCTCGTTTCGCTGCGACGCCAACGTGAGCGTACGTAAGCCCGGCGCTGAGCTAGGCACGCGACGTGAGATCAAGAATCTGAACAGCTTCAAATTCATGCAGCAGGCGATTGATTTTGAGATTCTTTGGCAGATCGAGCAGATCGAAGACGGTAAAAAAATCCAGCAAGCCACCGTGCTCTTCGACCCCGACACGGGCGAGACGCGCGCGATGCGCACCAAAGAAGATGCCGCCGATTACCGCTACTTCCCCGACCCCGATTTGCCGCCGCTGCATGTGGCGCCAAGCTGGGTGCAAAGCGTCAAAGCCAGTATGCCCGAGCTGCCGCGCGTGATGGCCGCGCGCTTTGTGAGCGACTATGGCTTGCCTGGATACGATGCGAATGCGCTCACGCAAAGTCAAGCAATGGTGGCGTATTTTGAAGCGGCTACCAAGGCTTGCGGGCAGCCCAAGCTGGTGAGCAACTGGGTGATGGGCGAAATCTCGCGCCGCTTGAATCAAGATGAGAAAAGCATCGAGCAATGCCCGGTAAGCGCGCAGCGCTTGGGTGAGCTGATCAGCCGTATTCAAGGTGGCGTGATTTCGGGCAATGCAGCCAAGCAGGTGATGGATGTGCTGTGGGCTGAAGGCGGCGAGGTGGATGCGATCATCGAAGCCAAAGGCCTCAAGCAGATGAACGACTCTGGCGCTTTAGAAAAAATCATCGACGAAGTGCTCGCTGCAAACGCCGATAATGTCACACAAATCAAAGCAGGCAATGTCAAAGCGATGAATGCGCTGGTCGGCCAAGCGATGAAAGCGAGCAAAGGCAAGGCCAATCCGCAGCAGGTTAACGATATGCTGCGCAGCAAGTTGGGCGCTTAACGCGGCTTGTTGTTCTGTGCGTGTCGGGCAGCTCATCAGGCAGCAGGGGGCGGATGGCTCCATGTCCCCCGACGGCGATGAGCAGCCTCTCCATTTGCCAAGGGTTTTGCGCCGTCTCCTCCTTTACTTACGCCATCCGCCCCCTGCTACCTGATGAGCATTGGTTGAGTCACCACGACATGAGCAAGCGATGCCCGTGTCCTGTGAAAAGGTAGTGAGCGACTCTCCCTAAAGCCCACAAGCCTGACGGAGCAGCCAGTGCGGATGGCGTAAGTAAAGAAGGAGGCGGGGAAACACTCTCACCGAAGAAATGCGATGCCGAAACCCCGCCGGGTGACATGGAGCCATCCGCACTGGCTGCTCTGTCAGGCGTCATCCCGTAGAGAAGCTTTCAGCACGCAAAACAAAGCAAGATTATTTGATCCATAACCGCACAGCATCCCAAGTGCGCCCAAACCAACCGGCTTGATCAACCGCTTTGAGTGCAAACAGTGGTTGCTCGACATAAGGTTTGCCATCCACGCTGATTTGCAGCGCGCCGATGCGCTGACCTTGCGCGATCGGGGCAAGCAAAGGATCGGGTCGGGTAATTTGGGTTTTGATTTTGCTCGCGCTGCCAGAAGGCACGGCCACGATGAAGGGGGTGATGGCGTTGCCCAAAGCGGCAGTGGCTTCTTTGCCTTTCCACACAGGTGGCGTGACCACAGCTTGGCCGGCATCGAAAAGTTTCACAGCTTCAAACGCGCTGTAGCCCCAGTTGAGTAATTTTTGCGATTCATTGGCGCGCGCATTCTCGTACGCAGCGCCGAGCAACACCGACACCAAGCGGCGCTGGCCCACGCCAGGCAACTCGCGCTTGGCCGTGGCAATCAGGCAGTAGCCGGCGGCTTCGGTGTGGCCGGTTTTGAGGCCGTCGACGCTGGGGTCGCGGAACAGCAGCAAATTGCGGTTGGTGTCGTTCGCGGCGGGGCTGCTTTCCATGCGCCATTTTTTAATCGCGTAGAGCTGCGCATACTCTGGAAAATCGCGCATCATGCGCGTGGCCAAGACGGACAAATCACGGGCGGTCGTGGTGTGGCCAGCCTCGGTCAAGCCTTCGGGATTTTTATACGAGGTTTTGCTCATGCTCAGCAGCTTGGCCTGCTCGTTCATGAGCTGCACAAAGCGCTCCACACTGCCGGCCACGCCTTCGGCTAGGGCCACGGTGGCATCGTTGCCCGATTGCACGATCATGCCTTTGAGCAAATCTTCCACCTTAATTTTCATGCGCGGCTCAATGAACATGCGGCTGCCGGGCATCTTCCAAGCGCGCTCGCTCACAGCAAACGTTTGATCCAGCGTGATTTTCTTGGCGCGCAGCGCGTCAAACACCAAGTAGGCCGTCATGAGCTTGGTTAAGCTGGCGGGCTCGACTTGCATGTCGGCATCTTTTTCGACCAAAACTTGGTTTGCCGTAACATCCAGCAGCAAATAGGCGCGGGCGGCGATTTCTGGGCCTTGCAAGTTGCTCATGGCCGTTTGCGCCTGAATCTGTGCCAAAGAGCAAAAAAACAAAGAAAAACCGGCAATAGCCGGCAACAATAGTGCGCGGAGTGCTATCAAATTCATAGAGCGTGATTGTAAGTCACGAATTGAGATGTCGCACCACCAAGCTGCGCAAAAGAGGTAACTGCCCGTGAAAAAAATGCCCGCCTTGCGGCACCACGGTGATCGGCAAGTTCTGAGGTCGTGCCCAATCCATCACGCTGGCCAGCGAGACGGTATCGTCATTCTCGCCATGCACGGCGAGTAATTTCTCATGCAATTCAGCGGCAATGGGCTGCACTGCGAAGCGCTGCGCTGCTGTGCCCACAAACACGATTTTTTGCAGATCGTGGCTTTGTGCTGCCTCTGCTACAACCTGCGAAGCCACGAATGAACCAAATGAAAAGCCTGCAATTGCTAGCGCAGAGCCACCAGGTGCACATTGCGCAATGATGCGGCGCAAATCTTCTGCCTCGCCGCGCCCTTCGTCATACATACCCTCGCTTGCACCCACACCGCGAAAGTTGAACCGAATCGCACTCCAGCCGCTTTGCACAAAAGCGCGCGCCAAAGTTTGCACGACTTTGTTGTCCATCGTGCCTGCAAACAAAGGATGCGGATGGCAAATGACAGCCACACCGCGTGGCGCGTCAGCAGGATCATCGCGCAGCGCCTCGGTTGAGCCCGCCGCACCTTGCAACGTCAAGCGTAGAGTTTGCGCATTCATTTGCCAACATGCGCTGGCAGCACCAAGCGCTCGACCACTTGGCCATTTTT
>JAYVJQ010000300.1:0-2671 GCA_043769055.1 Allobrachymonas sp. | reverse complement strand
TTCGCGGTTGATTCCATTCCCGCGATTTTTGCCATTACGAACGATCCGTTCATCGTGCTCACCAGCAACGTATTCGCCATTCTCGGCCTGCGGGCGATGTATTTCTTGCTCGCTGCAGTAGCCAATAAGTTCCACCTGCTGACCTATGGTCTAGCTGTGATTTTGGTGTTCATCGGCACGAAGATGATGCTGATCGACATCTTCAAAATCCCGGTGGTGATCTCGCTCTTGGTCGTCGTCGGCATCTTGGCTGTGACGATGATCTGGAGCGTCAAGTCTTCGCCGAAGGAAGGGGCTGCGAAGTAATTGCTTCTTTGAAGCACTAAAGCCCGGTTCGCCGGGCTTTTTTGATGCTTTTTGAGGTTGTAGCCGGCATGAAATATGCGTAGTATGCTATCGATTATATAGCAAACTAGATAGAATGTAGGTGGGATTGCAGTATCAAATGCTTCAACTGCTCTTTTTGCACTTTTCCCAGCGCCGTTTTGGGCAACTCAGGCAACACATGCCATTGGCGCGGCAGCTTGTAGCGCGCCATTTGAGCGCTGAGCGCGCTGCTAAGCTCCTCCACATTCAATCGCGAACCGGCTTGCAACACCACACAGGCGGCGGCCACCTCGCCCCAGCGTGCATCGGGCAGGCCAATCACCGCGCATTCAGCGATGCCCGGTATTGCGGCGAGCAGGTTTTCAATTTCTGCGGGATAAATATTTTCGCCACCCGAGATCAGCATGTCTTTGCTGCGACCCACGATCCAGTAGCTGCCATCAGGCTCGCGCCGCGCCAGATCGCCGGTGTGGAACCAGCCCTCGCTATCGGTGAGCGGAAGATCTGGCCAATAACGTTGCGCTACATTCGGTGCGCGGATACAGACTTCACCCACATCTTGCTGCTCGTTGGCCAGCTTCACCTCCACCACATCGCCCGCTGGCCAGCCGCAACTGCCCAGATGCGAGACGGATTTATCGGGCAACAAGCAAATCGAAAAAGGCCCGGTCTCCGTGCTGCCATACACATTGCACACGGGAATGCCGCGCGCATGAAAGGTTTCAATCAAGTTCGCCGGCAAGACCGAAGAGCCCGCCCACACCGCACGCAAACTGCTCAGATCGGTGGCCATCCAATCAGCATGCTGGATCAACGCGCGCATCGTGGCCGGCACATGCAGCGTGAGTGTGGGGCGCTCGCGCTGAATTTGATGCAAGGCTGCGCTTGGCTCAAAGCGCGACAACAAGCTCACGCAAGCGCCCGCCTTCAAGGCCGGTAAGGTTTGAATGCACAGCCCACCCACATGAAACAGAGGCAATACAGTCGCTACTAAATCAGTAGCATTCAACGCAGTATTGATGACGGCTAAGGCCATGTTTTGGCATAAATTATGCTGTGTATGTAAGACTCCCTTGGGTTGCCCAGTAGTGCCCGAGGTGTAGACCAGCAACACGGGGCTGCTGGCTTTGCCCGGCGTGGGCGCGGCATCTTGCTGCTGCGCCAGTAGTTCATGGAGCAACGCATGCCGCTGCATCAACTCCTTGGCTTGCTCTTGCCACATCGCATCGCTCACCAGCAAACTTGGCTGCGCATCTTGCAGCAGCGCTTGCCATTCAGCAGCGGCAAGCCGGTAATTCAGCGGCATCAAGATGATTCCGACGCGCGCGCAGGCAAAGAGCAGCGCTAGTTGCAAGGGGTGATTCAGCCCCACATACGCCACACGATCACCGCTTTGCAAGCCGCGCGCATGCAGACTCGCCGCCATCGCCTGTGCGTGAGAAGCAAGTTGCGCATAGCTGGTGGTTTGCCCTTCAAAGCGCAGCGCGGGCTTGTCTAGGAGCAGTGCTGCCTGAGCGTCTAGCATCTGCCATAACGTCGTAGGCGTGATGGGCGTCGTGGGCTGAGGTGAGGGGGCGGCGAGTGGCTGCATTTACCTAACTTTACCGTGCCCCCACTTTGTTTTCACATTCGGGGCGCAAAGTCTGTCGCATGTTCAACTCCTTTTTAGGAAATCACCATGTCAGACTCCCAACTCTCCACGCTTCCTAAGCGCCGTATTTTTCAAGGCTTAGCTGCTGTCACCACACTGGCGCTGCTGGGCAAAGCTGCTGCACAGCCACGCGGTGAGCGTGGCGGTGATGCTGCGGGCATGATCGAGCGCCGAATCGATCACATGATCAAAGCCATCAATGGCACACCCGAGCAAAAAGCCAAACTCACCGCATTAGCGCAAGCCGCGATGAACGACATGAAGCCTCTACGCGAGCAACTCATGGCCGCACGCAAAAAAGGCATGGAGCTACTCACTGCCGCCACGATTGACCGCAGCGCTTTGGAGCAATTGCGCGCACAGCAAGTGCAACTGGGCGACACCTTAAGCCGCCGCATGCTGGCGCACATGAGCGATGCCGCTGAAGTACTCACACCCGTGCAGCGCACGCAACTGGCCGAGAAAATGAAATCGCGCGGCGAGGGCGCAAGAGGTGGCCATGGGCATCACGGTATGGGTGGCGGTGGTATGGGCGGGTTTTGGCGTTGATTGAGGACTTGTTGTCGCCTCTTTGATAGGCGTAAACGCATGGCTGCCGCACAATCGCGGCATGCCTACTCTCACCCTCGTGCGTCACGGTCAAGCCAGCTTTGGCGCGGAAGATTACGACAATTTAAGCCCAATTGGCCAGCA
>JAYVJQ010000299.1:0-5363 GCA_043769055.1 Allobrachymonas sp. | reverse complement strand
ACGCCGGTGCTCTGCTCCATCATCACCCCGATGAAATGCGGCAGTGTGCCCAGCCCGGAGCTGCCGTAGTTGCCGAGCGTCGGATTGGCCTTGACCTTGGCCAACATCTCGCTCACGCTGCTCACGCCGCTCGATGGGCCTGCCACCAAGGCAAAATTAGACAGCGCCAGTTGCGAGACGGGCGTGAAATCTTTGAAGCCATCGTAGTCGAGCTTTTTAAAAGTATGAGGGAACAAGACCATTGGCCCCATCGGCAGAATGACCACGGTTTGCCCATCGGGCTTGGCCAGCTTGACTTGATTGAGTGCAATGCGCCCCGCCGCACCCGGCCTGTTTTCAACCACCACATTGGAGAAATCATCGCGCAGAGCATCAGCAACGATGCGCGCGAGGATATCCACTGAGCCACCCGGCGGAAAGCCTGTGACGATCTTCAGGGGCGGTTTGTCTTGCGCGGAAACCGCTGCTGCGAGTAGCAAGCCAGACGCAAGAGCGGCAAGCCATTTCAGGCGGGTTCGTGGCGAGAAGGCAGCAGAGCGAGTCATCAGCATGGGAAGTCTCCTAATGTGTGGAATGCACTGTCCTCATACTAGCGATCAACGCATAATGGATCTAATCCATCGTCATCCCTACAAACCCTATACAACCCTTGCAAGCTGATGACCCCCTCGAATCATCCAGCGGCAGAGCCGCATCGCGCCAATTTGATTGATCCGCAGTCGATGCGTGATGTGTTGCCGTATCAAGCCAATCAGTTGCTGGCCCGATCGGGCGCGCCCGTGCTGCGTTGGTGCGAGGGTCTGTTTGGCATCACCCGGCGGCAATGGCGGGTGCTGGCGGCATTGATGGAAACCGATTCGATCCGATCTTCCGATTTAGCGCAGCACATTGAGCTAGATCGCGTGAGAACCTCGCGAGCCTTGCAAGAGATGGAGCTGCGCGGCCTGATCCAGCGAAAAGCGGAAATCGGCAATGCGCGCTATGTGCGTGTGAGCGTGACCGAGCAAGGCAAAGCAGTCTATGAAGGCCTTTGGCCCATGGTGCGAGAGCATCATCATCGTTTGATGAATGTTCTATCCAAAGATGAGGTGGCTCAACTCGAAGACATGCTCGCCCGCCTTCAATCCCGCGCCATTGAGCTACGGGATAGTTATGACAATTTACCCAAAGCCAACCGCCGCGCGGGCAAATTACACAACATCCAATAGCGCTTCAAAGAGCTTGTTTCGTTGTGCTCAAGTAGTTGGCTGCAACGTCTTTGAACCAAGTCTTGACTGCTGTGGTTTGGGTGTTTTGTACCTTTTCTATGGCACGTACAAATGCCAAGCGTGATTCAAAAATAGGAAACTCAGTACGATCTGAGTACCAAAGGGCGGGGCGGATATTGACGGGTTGGTTTTGTTTCCACTGAATTTTTAATTCTGATCGCTCCATTCGCGAAGCGATTTGCCATACTTTTTTCAGCCAAATATTTTGAATTTCAATGTAATCATCGTGCGCTGCATATTTGAAGATCAAATAATCGGCATCCAACCGATGCGCGTTGGTTCTCAGTGAGCGACAGTAGGCATTGAAGTTGGCAATGTCAAAATTGGGCGATCTTGTGAAGCACTTGACCTCCAGTAAATCCTTTGTTTTCGATTTCGATAAATAGAAATCGGGAAATTCTTGGCTGTTCGCTGGCACAGCAAAATCAATTTTGTTTTCGCGCATGAATTGCGCTAACCAGTCTTGGATCAGATTGCCGATAACGCTGATGTCTTTGGCAGGCGTAGTGATCCCACCCAAGCTGAAGGTCGTTCTTCCGTGCGAACCGACAATCCCTTTGTTTTGCAAAGTCTGAAATAATTTTTGAGCGCTCATGCCAGCAACCTTTTAGCAACAGCGGTAATTACTGGAGGCATCACGGTGTTGCCTAGCAAATCGAACGCCTCTTTGTACGAGATGGAGTTTAAAGAATAGGTGTCAGGGAAGCCAGACAAACGCAAGCCTTCACGAACAGTAATGGAGCGAACACCTTGAGGTAACGAGACACCGATCTTTCCCGCTTCAGTTGCTACAAGGGTGGGGGCAAAATCGTCGGGATGCAATATTTTTGTGAGCGGGAAAGACAGCTTGCCGGTGACGATGTTGTAGCCTTTGGGAATTCGTGGGTCTGGAACGCGCGTACGAATGCCGTTGTGGATATGCAGACTTTTTGGATGTTCAAATTTGACATAGCCTTTCAGCGTTAAATCGTCAAGCATGACCTGCAAATTTTTAGCGGGGAAAAAGCTGGCGATTTCATCAAATGTGAGCGGCATACCATCCATCCAATGCATGCCTTTTGCAACCGCCCACCTCTTTTGTCGGCGCTGTGTCATCATGGCATTCAGCAGCTCTTTTTGTTCATCGCTTACGGGACCTTTGTAGTCAATATCCCAGCTATGGATATTGGCGCTTCCACCGCGCTTATCTTTGATCGATTTTCCTTGCAACTCATGATGAGAAAAATACTTTCGCAGTAACTTCCCAAAAGGGTGTGGCTGCGTAAATTCTTCATACTCAATCGCCTGCGAGCATGTGTTGATACAGACCTCGAAATCATCTAAATTCACACGGCGCTTCAAATGACCTGTGATGTACAAGCGTTTTCTCTGTTGTGGCACACCAAAATCGGCAGCACTCAGCACACGCCAATTGATGTGATAGCCCAAAGCGCAAAGCTCATGCTCGATCAACGCAATCGTCTCGCCATCGTTGTCAGTTACCAAGCCATCGACGTTTTCTAGCAAAAAACCCGTAGGCTTCTTAGCTTCAAGAATATCGACGATGTTGAAAAATAAATTACCTCGGTCATCGCGCAAGCCTTTGCGTTTGCCCGCTGAGCTGAAGGGTTGGCAGGGAAAGCCAGCCAATAGAAAATCAAACGCAGGGATGCTGCTTGGATCAATGGCGGTGATGTCGCCCGCGATTCGGTCGTCTGCAAAATTTTCAGAATAAGCTTTCACTGCATGATGTTTAATCTCACTCGTGAAAGTGCAGGCATGCTTTAATCCCAGTTCTTGGCACGCTTGCTCGAACCCGAGTCGCGTCCCACCCATACCGGCAAAGAGATCGATAAAACGTATGACGCGAGTGTCAAGGGCAGACTCTTTACCCAAGTGAACCGGCTTCTTTTTCAAGCCCACTTTCTTGTCGTCAATCAGATCCAAGTTCATTTCGAGTTGCACAATAAAACCTCATTTTAAGCAGGTGTTTTAAGAGGGTGACACAAGGTAATTTATACTGTATAAACCATCATATTTCAAGTCTACTGAAGAGATTTTTATGATTTCACGTCAAATACTTACCTCCTCTTTCACCCAACTCCTGCAACCCGAGCGCTTCAAAGACTATGGGCCTAATGGTTTGCAGGTTGAGGGTAAGCCAGAGATCAAAAAAATTGTGAGCGGCGTGACGGCATCGCTGGCCTTGATTGAAGCGGCGATTGAGAAAAATGCAGATGCGATTTTTGTGCATCATGGCTTGTTTTGGCGTGGGCAAGATGGCCGCGTGACGGGCTGGATGAAGCAACGGCTGCAAAAACTCTTGGCGCATGACATCAATTTGTATGCCTACCATTTGCCGCTGGATGCGCATCCGACTTTGGGCAACAACGCGCAGTTGGGGCAGGTGTTGGGTTTCACACCGCTTGAGAGCGGCGAGTTTGGCCGCTTTGGTGAGCAGGATTTGGGATGGCTGGGGCAGACTTCTTTGAATAGCTACACAACTTTGTCTCAGCACATCAATTTGAAGCTAAATCGGCCAGTAGCCGGCATAAAATCTGCGCAGAGCGCTATTAAAAATGTAGCGTGGTGTACCGGCGGTGCGCAAGGCTATTTTGAAGCGGCAATCGCTGCAGGGGCTGATGTATTCATCACGGGAGAAATCTCTGAGCCGCAGGCGCACTATGCGCGCGAGATGGGCGTGGGCTACATCGCTTGCGGCCATCATGCCAGCGAGCGTTATGGCGCGCCTGCTGTCGCTGCGCATGTGGCGCAGCAGCTCGGTTTGCAGCATGAGTTTGTCGATATTGACAACCCGGCTTGAGCGTATGCTGATGAAACTCTTGAAAGTTATGCGTCGGCATCAACGCTTGCTGGCGGTGGTGGCGTTTATCGCGGTGCTGGCACTGGTGTTCACGCTCTCGGGTTTGCGCGGCCATATGAACTTGACCTATGTGCGCGAGCAGTTGCAAGGGCATCCGGTGCAGGGTTTCTTGACCTTTGTGCTGCTGTTTGTATTGGGTAATTTGGTGCAAATACCGGGCTGGCTGTTTTTGGCGGCGGCGGTGCTGACCTTGGGGCAGGGCTGGGGCTGGCTCGTCACCTATGTGGCGGCTTGCATTTCTTGCGCGGTGACCTTTGTGCTGATTCGCTGGCTGGGTGGCGATGCATTGCGGGCGCTGCCCAGTCGCTGGATGCTGAAGGTGCTGGAGCAGTTGGATCGCCGCCCCGTGCGAAGCGTGTTGCTGGCACGTATCCTTTTTCAAACCCTGCCAGCGCTGAACTATGCGCTGGCCATGTCGGGCATTCGTTTGCGCAGCTACCTGCTGGGCACCGCATTGGGCCTCATCTTGCCGCTGCTGGTGTATTGCTACTTTTTTGAGAGCTTGGCGCAGTTCATGCACTTGCGCTGAGCCACTGCACTTCGCCACAGCCTGCTTGAAGCATTGAAATTCCCATACGCATGGGAGTGACGCGGCGCAGACTCCTGCGCACAATCTTTGGGTATCAGCACTGTATGGGCGGTGCGCTCAAGGAAATTGTTATGTTACGCATCGCGCTACAACTCAGAGAATTTTTTGCTCGCTTCGCTGCGCTATGGATCGCGCTCTTAGGGGCAGGCTTGCTCGCTGCTTGTGCAACTCAAGAGGCCGCGCAGCCCGCAGCGCCTTCGCCACCTGCTGCGGCTAAAGCGCCAGAGGTGATTAACTCAGCACCTGCTCTCGTTACACCACCCCCTGCACCACCCGTTGCACCGCGCGCTGCTCCAGCACCTGCTGCAGCGCCAGCGCCCGCCCCAGCGATGCATGCAGGCTCAGTGCGGCCGCGCATGATAGCGCCGCCAGCTTTGTATTCACCCGCTCCGCAGTCTTACCCCGTTCAGCCCGCCAACACAGCCAAATACCAAGCCTTTACCGACAACCCTTGGCAGCGCGCTGCTGAGCAACCTGTCTCCACCTTCAGCGCTGATGTGGACACGGGCAGTTATGCCAATGTGCGCCGCTTCATCAATCGCGGGCAATTGCCGCCCAAAGATGCGGTGCGGGTGGAGGAGCTGGTGAATTATTTCTCGTATGCCTATGCGCGGCCTGCGGCAGATCACAAGCATCCATTTGC
>JAYVJQ010000298.1:0-2542 GCA_043769055.1 Allobrachymonas sp. | reverse complement strand
TTGACGCTGCTGACTACTGGCGGCATCGCTTTGCGCCCAAGACCAACTGATGACAGCGCGGTGATCGGCATCAATATCTTGCATCAATGCGTAGCGCAGGCTTGCGCTCTGCTGCATGTCGCAAGGCTCGGTGCTGTTCGCAGCGAGCCGCACGAAAACACCATCTGATCGCTGCTCAAGCGCTTCATAGCGCCAAGGCAAGGTGAGGACGAGTGCGTTGGCGTTTGTGCCGCAGCGCATTTGCACGCCTTGGTTCGCCCAGCGCTCAATCTCCGGCAAAGCTGCTTTAACTTCGGCAAAGCTCAAAGCGCGATCATTGTTGGCATCCAGCGTCTCAAACACACGATCCAGATCGCGCAAAGCAACCGCCAGCGTGGCTTTGATCGGCGCGAGCGCTGTGGATTGTTGCAAAAGCACATAAGCATCGCTGGCTTTATGAGCGGATGCGCTGAAGCTCACCAACCCGGTGAAGACAAACAGCAGCAAGCGAGCAGCAAATGCTTTCATTTGAGCCTCGCATCTTTGAGGCCAGTTTGTGCGGCGGTGGCAAGCAGTTTGGCTTTCTCTCCGGCTTGCCCTGATTGCACGGCGCTTTCCACGGCAATGAGCCAATCGATCGGTTCTTTTTGCAGGGTTAAATTCTTTTGCGCAAAGCTAAGGGCGCTCTTCGCGTTGCCCTGCACATAAAGCGCATGCAGCGCTTGCTCGCGGGCGTGGCCTAAAGTGTTGCTTGCCCTCTGAGCAGCAGCTGCAAAGCGGGCGTTGAGTTCATTAGCCGTGCCTGCGAACTTTGCATCACCGAGTATTTTGTAGGCTTGCGCTCTTCGAATGAGCACGGCATCACTAGAAGGCTCATTTTGCAGCGCTATGAGGGCAGGCGAGGCTTGGTTTTGGCGAAGCAGCGCGTCGGCGT
This sequence comes from Allobrachymonas sp., assembly GCA_043769055.1. Taxonomy (GTDB): domain Bacteria; phylum Pseudomonadota; class Gammaproteobacteria; order Burkholderiales; family Burkholderiaceae_C; genus JANMDU01. The sequence goes on along the minus strand of JAYVJQ010000298.1, from coordinate 1,629 downwards.
AGGCCAGCGCGGTGTAGCCATCGTTATCCAATGAGAGACTGAGGGCATAGTGTTTGAGTGCAGCGGCAGCATTGCCTGCGCGCTCTTCGTTTTCTGCGAGCAAGGAAAGCAACCAAGCTTGTTGGCCTGGCAGGCGCTGCGCACGCAGCAGCGCGGTGAAGCCTTCTCGCGCTGCCGCCCATTGGCCGAGCAGGGATTGAGTCTCTAGTTGGCAAGCTTGTGCGTAGGCCAGCGCTTGCGGATCGGTGATACTTTTGCAAGCTTGCGCGGCGGCGGCATAGTTGCCCTGGACGCGCTCAATCGTGGCCAGTGTGAGCCAAGCTTGCGCATTGGAGGCGGTAGGTTTGGTTAATGCGGATTGCAAGCTGAGCTTAGCCTGCGCGAATTCATGGCGGCTTTGCTCGATAGTGGCTTGAAGCGTCGCCACCTCGTAGCTAGCAGCGGTGTTGCTCCAGAGTGCACCGATCATGGCTTGGGCTTGGCCGAGATAGCGGGGATCAGCAGTTTGCCGTGCTTGGGCGATCAATTGGCGCACGGCGGGCACGAGATCGGCAGGCGAATTGAGCTTTGGTGGCCGGCTGCCCAGTTTTTCTATGATGGTATCGCTATCGGTGAGGCGCAGCTCTTTGACTTGTGCTGTCGCCGTGATGCTCAAAGCTGCCAGGGCGAAAACTGCAAAACTATTTTTCATTCTTTCTTTACGCAAAAAGAAGCGGCACGGATGCATGTGCAACCGTGCCGCTCGTTCGGCCATAACGCTAAGGATTACGCGGCAACAAACATCGGATCGGTAATATCCGATACCGCCAATTCAGCATCACCTACAACCAATGGCGTCTCTGTATCCGCCTCGCCTTTGGCCACCACAGTGGTCACAAAGTCAAAAGCGGCTTGGCTGGTTTGCGTTGCAGAAAGCGGCACATCTGTGCCCGGAAACAGTGCTACTGCGGGTAAGCTACTGCCGCTGCCGCATGCCATCAGCAACAAGCTGACAGAAAGGGCGAGCAGGCTTGTTGCTGCGCGGGAGTGAATCAATTTCATCATGTACTCCTAGAGTGTTTCGTGCACTTACTGCGAACCTGCCAAAGGCGTGTTCAGGTAAGGAAAGCGTGTAAGGAAAGGCACGACGGCTTGATCGACACCATCATGCAATCTTGCGGATACGGCGCCCAACGGTACGCTCGAGGGTCCGCAGGCTGACGTGATGGATGGAATCCCTGGGACTCCATTCAGTTTCAATACATCAGCTGTACCGTTGTTGATCACGCACAGGCCACCCATGACTGCAACCAATGCAATGTCCACCACGTCGTCTTTGGGGCGACGGCCGTTAGGGAATCCTGCTAAGTCAGTCGCGTTTGCAACAACGCCGTTTGCTTGCAATATGGATCCTGCTACACCCAAGCGATTTTGGCTAGCAAACGCCACTGGCGCAATTGCGGTATTCAAACGCAGTACTTCAGAAGGCGTTGGCGTGCTTGGCTTGTTCAGTCCCGTGATACCTGTCAGGAAGGTGTTGATCAAATCTGTGCGAGGGAAGTTTGTCGGGGCACCACCACCAAGATTTAAAACCAAGTTGAGCAAAGCTGGCAATGTGGGATTGCTCACGTAATCGAGGAATTGCGTGTC
>JAYVJQ010000297.1:0-3218 GCA_043769055.1 Allobrachymonas sp. | reverse complement strand
CTTCACCAGCCCGCCCATGCAAAACCACTCCGGTGCGCCGCTGTTCAATCAGCGCGGCGAGTTGCTGGGCATTGGTAGCCTGTTCGTGATGGATGCCATCGGCCAAAACGTGCGCCTGCCGGGCAACATGTTTGTTCCTGTGGATTTGCTCAAGCCCATCATGGCTGAGATGCTGCAAACCGGCAGCAGCGCGCTGTCCAAGCGCCCTTGGCTGGGCTTAACGTCGAGCGAGCAAGGCGGTCGCGTGCAGATCGTGCGTGTGAACGCAGACAGCCCCGCGCAAACTGCAGGCCTGCAAGTAGGCGATGTGATTTTGGCAGTGGACGACACGAAGGTCGCCAGCCTGGAGACGTTTTACAAAAAGGTTTGGGATCGCGCTGCGCCTGATTCAGACATCAAACTCACCGTGTTGCAAGGCGCAGATTTGAAAACCATCACGCTCAAGGCCGTTGATCGCATGAGCACGATGATGAAGCCCTCAGGGATTTGATTCTGGGATTCGATTGCATGCGCAATTTGATATCCTGCGCAACATGCATATCGATCAACTCCAAGCCGCCCTCCCAGAATACTTCGCCCCTTGGGTGCAAGCGCTACATCTCAAAGTAGAGAGCAGCGAAGCCAGCCAAGTGAGCCTACGTTTGCCATTTTCGCAAGAGCTGTGCCGATTTGGCGGCATGATCTGCGGCCAATCGATGATGGCTGCGGCCGACACAGCGATGGTGCTGGCCTTGATGCAACACTTCGGCGAATTCCGCCCTTGCACCACCGTGCAGATGAACACCAGCTTCCTCAAACCGCTCAGCGCGCAAGATGGCTTGATCACAGCCAGCCTCATCCGCGCTGGCAAGAATTTGGCTTTCGGAGAAATCGATATTCGCGGCTCAGATGGCAAAAGCGTTTGCAGAGCCACGGCAACTTACGCACTGCTTTAAATCAGCCCTAGGGCTTCTTCTCTTCTTTCTTTTCAGCTTCAGTCGCCGGCTTCTTCTCTGCCGGTTTAGGCAACTGCCCCGAAGCACCCACGCCCACTGAGCCGCCACCAGCGCCCACACCCACCGAGCCAGACACCGCACCACCAGAGCCGATGCTCACGCCTACGCCACCCGCGCGGCCAATGGGTACGCTGATACCTACACTTGTGCCCACGCCGGCGCATGCGCTCAGCATGGCGATTAGGCTGCCTACAGCAACCAATTTAGAGCAAAAACGAGGGGTAGCCGACATAGAATCTGCGCGGAGTGCTATTGAATTGATAGTTTCCGTTGAGGATGAAAAAACAGACATGAATCACTCCTTGGCATGCGAGCAACATGCAATACGTCAGAGTGTCACACCAAACCAGGGTTGCCGTCCATGCCGATGAGTTTCGGATTGTTCGCGCGGATGGGCTTGAGCACTTTTTGCGATTTCAGATAGGTTTCCACCACATCCCAAATCGGCGGGCCGGCGTTTTTGCTGGCCTCTTGCACAGGGGCCCAACCAGCGACTTTGTAGGTTTTGTTCGGATCGATGAGCTGCCCGTTCAAACGCATCTCCGAGATGCGCTCACCCGATGCAGCACTAGGCGCGCAGGTGTAGCTCATCCCGCCCACGCGCACCATATCGCCGCCCTGCTGGTAATACGGATCGGGGTTGAAGAGGTTGTCGCACACGTCTTCTAAGATGATCTTGAGCATGTCGCCTTTGATATCCGTCACCGTCGTCCACGGGTAGGTGATCGCAGTTTGATCCATCACATGCTCGCGGGTAATTTGCTGACCGGGAAGTAGCGATGTGCCCCAACGAAAACCCGGGGAGAACGCGATTTCTGCGCCGCGCACCTTCATGAGTGCATCGAGAATCACTTGGTCAAATGTGCCGGTGAAATTGCCACGGCGATAGAGCAGCCCTTCCGTCACGGCCAGCGGTTCTTCTAGCTTGGCTTTGAAGGGCGAGCGCACTTTGTCGATATAGGCTTGCATCTCGCGGTCTGCCGGCAGCATATTGGCAAAAATCGGCAGCAAGCGATAGTTCACCGCTTTGACCTTGCCCTGTTGCACATCAATATCCAACACGCCAAGGAATTTGCCGTTGCTGCCCGCATTGGTCACGAGCGTCTGCCCATCGGTGCGCGTGATCATCGTCGGCTTGGGCACGCCATCGTGCGTGTGCCCGCCCAGGATCGCATCAATGCCCGTGACGCGCGAGGCCAGCTTCAAATCCACATCCATGCCGTTGTGGCTGAGCAGCACCACGGCATGCGCGCCCTGCGCCCTCGCCTCGTTCACCTGTTTTTGCAGCTCTTGCTCTTGAATGCCAAACGTCCAGCTGGGCACTTGCCAGCTTGGGTTAGCAATCGGTGTGTAGGGGAAAGCTTGGCCGATGATGGCGACTTTTGCGCCATTCATTTCTTTGATGACGAAGGGCTTGAACACTGGGTCTTCAAAGTCTTTCGTCTTCACGTTTTGCGCGACGAAATCTATGTGCCGCTTGCCGGCACTACCTGCTCCATTGCCTTTGAAATCTTTCTCAATAATTTCTTTGACCCGCGCCTCGCCAAACGTGAACTCCCAATGCGCCGTCATCACATCCACACCCAGCAGTTTGGCCGCATCCACCATATCTTGCGCATTCGTCCACAAAGCCGTCGCGCTGCCCTGCCACGTGTCGCCACCATCGAGCAGCAAGCAGCCTGGCCGACTTGCCTTCAATCGTTTCACCAGCGTCGCCAAATGTGCAAACCCGCCCACCTTGCCATACTGCCGCGCCGCCCGCTCAAAATCCAAATACGTATGGGCATGCGCCTCCGCGCTGCCCGCCCGCAGCCCCGCAAATTTCAGCAAATGCTCCCCCACCAAATGCGGCACCTGCCCGCGCATACCCGCAATGCCAATATTCGCATCCGGCTCGCGGAAGTAAATCGGCAGAAGCTGCGCATGGCAATCCGTCATGTGCAGCAAATGCACATTGCCAGTTTTTGGCACGTCATAAAGGCGCTGCGCCTCTTGCGCATTGGCTTCGCGCGACAAGGGAAAGCCTGCGACGGCGGCTGCAGTGAGGACGGAGCTGAATTCTCTTCGGGTGAGGTTCATTTCTACAACTGCCTTATGCAGCAATTTTGAGCTTGGTCTTTGAGCCGACCAGCCGAGTTTTAGCCTGCGCGGTTTGCTGAGGTTTTTTCGCTGCTACCGATTTAGCGCGCAAGTAGGCAACGTATTCGCTCACATTGCCAAAAC
>JAYVJQ010000296.1:0-6260 GCA_043769055.1 Allobrachymonas sp. | reverse complement strand
CGCGGCACAGGCGGCGCATCAGGGTAGCGCGGGTTGATTTGTCCGCTTCCGAAGATCACCAGCTGCAAATTCACGCCAATTTGGGGTGCGGCCAAACCTGCGCCATTGGCTGCCGTCATCGTATCCTGCATGTCTTGCAGCAGCGCATGCAGCTCGGACGTATCGAACTCGCGCACGGGCTCGGCCACACGCAGCAGGCGCGGATCGCCCATTTTGAGAATATCGCGAATGGTCATGGGACACTAGTCATTTCGTCATTCGGTCATTTCGTCATGCTTATTGCGGCACACCTTGATTGCGCATCCAATCAGCCGTTTGGAAAAAGCTCTCGCGCAGCCGCGCGCGTAAATCCTCGGGCACACCTGTTTCGCCCATCGCACGATCCATGCAGGCCAGCCATTCGTCGCGCTCTTGAATGCCAATGGCCACATGCATGTGGCGCGCACGCAGGCGCGGATGGCCAAATTTCTCGGTGTAATACTGCGGGCCGCCCAGCCAACCGCAGAGAAACCAAAAAGTGCGCTGGCGCGCTTGTTCTAGCGATGGCCCATGCACTTGGCGCAGCCGCGCAAACTCCGGCTGCAAATCCATCAGGTCGTAAAACCGCTCCACCAGCGCCTTGACGATCACCTCGCCGCCGATCCATTCATAGGGCGTGGCAAAAGCTGGTTTTTCTTGTATTTGCATGGTTACTTGCGCTTAGGGCCCAAGCCTAAATTTTCACGCGCCTTGGCCAGCCGATCAGCCTTCTTTTTGTCCATTTTTTCCATGGCCTTCTTTTTGGTATAGCCTGACCAATCGGCCCAAGCCCACCAAATAGCCGCCAAGCCGAATGGCGCAAGTACGATATACCAACTCCAAGCTGCCACGGCACCGATTTCCAAATACTTCAGCAGCAATAAGATCACGCCCACACCTAAAAAATACATGGCAGCTCCTTATGAACAACGCACACCTCGAAATTGCGGTTTTTGACTGAAAATGGGTCAGAAATCGTAAATTTTGACGCAATTTCAGTGCTTTTAGAGAATTTGGCTCTATTGCAAAACCCAAGTCAACCCAAATGCCAAGAATTACGTTATCTCCAGTGTATTGCATGAAGGGCTTGATTCCCAAGCCCGTTTGGAAGATTAAAGGAAGACAATGAAAACCCGTTTGATCACTGTTTTGGCCATTGGCGCTGCCGCCGCCTCGTTTCAAGCCCCTGCGTTTGCAGATACCGCTTTGGCCCAAGCAAAAAACTGCATGGCCTGTCACGCCGTTGACAAGAAAATGGTCGGCCCCAGCTACAAAGATGTCGCCGCCAAATACGCTGGCGATAAAGATGCCGCCAAAATGCTTGCCGAAAAAATCCAAAAAGGCAGCACCCCCGGTAAAGGCAATTGGGGCCCCGTGCCCATGCCTGCCAACCCCCAAGTCAACGAAGCCGATGCTGCCAAGCTGGCTTCTTGGGTGCTGGCCGTTAAATAATTTCAGTTCACCTGAAATGCCAAAGCCACCGCAAGGTGGCTTTTTTCTTGGTTGCGGCGAATCAGAGGCTCGCCATCTTGCAGCTAGTCGGCATTTGCGCCTTTGCCGCGTCAATCAAACGGATCACGCGAAAGCCGTAGCCGGAGCCTTCGATGTCGTATTTCACGCCTTGTGTGCCCACGCGATCCATCATGCCGACCACCAAGGGCTGCTGGAACTGATGATCGCTGCTGCGCATGCTGCCGCTTTGACCAAACAGGCTGACGTTGGCTTTCGATAGGCGCTGCGCCACAGCCAGCGTATCAATCCCTTGCGCAGAATTCGTGCCTTGCAGGGCCTGCGCCAACGCCTCCATCATCAGGTGCATGCGCATGTGCACGTAATCGTCTTGCGGATTGGAAAAGCGTGCGCGGAAGGCTTGCATGAACACATCTGCTTCGCGTTGACGTGCGCCTCGGGCGATGCCATCTGGCGCGGCCACATTGGGTAACCAATCAGCCACAGCAATCACTTTGCCAATACCCGCTTCGCCGATTGCAGCTGGCGCGCCGAGGGCATTGCCATAGAAGGTGTAGAACTTGCCATCAAAGCCGATTTCTTTGCAGGCTTTGATGAGCAGCGTGAGATCATTGCCGAAATTGCCAGTGAGCACTGCGCCTGCGCCACTGCTTTTGATCTTGGCGGCATAAGGAGCAAAATCTTTGATGCGGCCTAGCGGATGCAGTTCGTCGCCCACCACAGCAATGTCTGGCCGCTGCGCTGCCAGTTGCCGCTTGGCTTCGCGTAGCACGGCTTGGCCAAAACTGTAATCTTGCCCAATCAAATACGCAGATTTGAGCGCACGATCTTCGCGCAGCACTTCCATGAGTGCTGCCATACGCATATCAGCATGCGCGTCGAAGCGAAAATGCCAAGGGCTGCATTTTTCATTCGTGAGGATGGGGTCAACGGCTGAGTAATTGAGAAACACCAAACGCTTGGTGGGTGTGCGTTCGTTGTGCTTGTTGATTGCATCAATCAAGGCTGCAGCCACGGATGAGCTATTGCCCTGCATGATGATTTGCGCGCCATCGTCAATCGCGGCGCGAAGCGCAGAGAGTGCTTCTTCCACTTGGCCTTTGCTGTCGTAGCGCTCAAGTTCCAAGCGGCGATTGATGTTGCCCGCCAGCTCTTTGCCAGCTACCACCACACCACCTCGCGCATTCACCCGTTCAGTAGCCCACACGAGATTGCGAAATACCGCTTCACCTGTGTTGGCAAATGCACCTGAGAGTGCTTCAACAATCGCTATCTTTATAGGAGCACTCTGCACAGTATTCTTCCCGGCTAGTACTTCAAAAGGCTTGAAAAATGCAGCCAATGATAGGGCCGCCAGCGTGCTTTTCAAGAGCACGCGTTTTGAAATAAATATGCTCTTTGGCATGTATCAACTCCCTTGAAACTCTGCACTGCATCCAAAGATAGGACTCATGCAGCGACAGCGCTTAGCCAATCCCGGCTTAGCGCACGAGCCGCGCAGTTTACAGGAGTTTGCTATGTTTTTTGCACCATCGTCTTTTCATACAACCAGCCACCCTTTTTCCCGCAGCTATACCCGCGCCAACCTTTGGGCTGATCGCTACACCAGCGATGTGAATGTGGAGAGTGATGACACGTCGATCACCCTGAGCCTCGATGTGCCGGGCCTCTCAAAAGAGCAGCTCACCATTGGCATCGAAGGCCGCATCTTGCGCATCCGCGCCAAAGACGATGCGCCTCGCAGTTTCTCTGCCGCCTATAAAATCGGCAGCGATGTGGATACGAGCAAGAGCGAAGCAAAGCTGGAGCATGGCGTACTCACACTCAAGCTCGCAAAAATCGCTGCCGAGAGCCGCGAGACAGTGTTGACGATCAACTGATCGATTCAATCTGATCAAGCGGCCAACGGGGCCGCACATCAAAGGCGTAGCTCAATTCGGGCTGCGCTTTTCTTACTTGCAATCGCATGGCCCCCGCTAGAGCAATCATCGCCCCGTTATCTGTGCAGAGATGAAGCTCTGGGTAATGCACGCGAATACCCTGCTTAGCGCAAGCTGTATCGAGCTGAGATCGCAAGCTACGATTCGCGCCCACGCCACCTGCAACGACGAGACGCTGCAACCCAGATGCCTGCACCGCCTTAAGCGATTTTTTCACCAGCACTTCTGTGATTGCTGCTTGAATGCTTGCGGCCAGATTGTGCAAAGTCTCTTGCGACAGAGACTCAACGCCCGCGCCGCGCACAGTTGCGCCCTCAGGCACATCACCCACCAAGCGCTTGACCTGCGTGAGCACCGCCGTTTTCAAACCTGCGAATGAAAAATCTAAATCCCCGCTGTGCAGCAAAGGCCGTGGGAATTTAAACGAAGCCGCATCGCCCTGCTCTGCCATCTTCGCCAGCAGCGGCCCGCCGGGATACGGCAAACCCAGCAGCTTGGCGGTTTTGTCAAATGCTTCTCCCGCTGCATCATCAATCGTCTCGCCCAGCAGCGCATATTGCCCCACACCATCCACCCGCATGAGCTGTGTATGCCCACCGCTCACCAGCAGCGCGATGAATGGAAACTCAGGCGGATCGGCGCTTAAAAACGGTGAGAGCAAATGCCCTTCCAAATGATGCACACCCATTACAGGTTTGCCAAGGCTCGACGCCAGCGCGCAAGCCATGCCAGCACCCGTGAGCAACGCGCCTGCCAGTCCCGGCCCGCGTGTAAACGCTACATAATCAATAGCACTCAGCGCAGTATTTGTGTCGGCTAGCACCTCTTTTGTTAATGGAATCAAGCGCCGAATATGATCCCGGCTCGCTAGCTCAGGCACCACCCCGCCATAGGCTTGGTGCATCGCAATTTGGCTGTGTAATGCAGCACTAAGTAGCACAGGTGTAGGTGAAGCGCAGCCCTCAACAGGAGCATCCATCTCAGCTTGCACTAAAGCAACGCCCGTTTCATCGCAAGAAGATTCAATACCTAAGATCAACATATGACCTGAATTTTGCACTATGCCGCACTCAGGTCATCAACCACCCGCAATAGGCGGTCTCCCTAGCGATTTTCATGTTGGAACTTGGGGGATGAACTGGAGAAGCGGCGAACGACCACCTCGGCGAAGGCGATGGTCAGAACCCACGAGGTGACAAAGAGGATGTCAGAGGCTAAGCCACTTGGGGGTTGACCCGTGATGATGTAAATCGGAAAGAAAACCAGCGCGACGGCTCCCAACCCCATGCCGATCGCGTAGGCACGGATCACCCAAGCACGGTGACGGAGGAAATCGCGATTCCGGATTGCTGCCATTGCCAACACGAGCGCGATAAGGAGCGCTATGCCAAAGAGACCGCGGGCGATGTCGACTAGAGGTGTCCTTTGTGACATCACCTGCGCGAGAAGCGAGAGGCTCGATAGGCCAAGAATCGCACCCGAAAGGACGAAAATTCGGCCTAAAACGCGGTGAAGAGCCCCAAAGCGACCACGGAGGGCTCGGACGAATTGCACGGGGCCAGTGATACCGAAGGCAGCTCCGGCTAGGACATGAGCAAACCAAGCGATGGGAGCAATTGCCAGACGAGTGCTCTCTTCGGGGTAGGTACCGAACGGAATCTGGAACACGAGAACGAGCGCCGTCATGACCGGGATGAAGGTTAGGAAGGCCAGAGCCAGAACAAGCGGGATAGGCCGCGAAAAAAATCGAAACATGGACAGCCTGATTTCGTGAATAAGATGATGAGTGGATGAGCAGCAAAATCTATCTGAACATAAAGCCCCAAGTCTTGCAGTTTGGTAATACAGAAAAATGCTCCAGTGAATCGAAAATCATCACAAGCATCACAGTTACGCCAGCAATGTAACAAGCGTTATGGGATGGTTGTGACTAAAACAAATCAGAATGTGTAGGACGCTCCTACAAACAAAAGACTGTGTTCCTTTTTCTGTACTAAGCTACTCTTCGCTGCATCCCCTTGGAGTTGGGTCAACGAAAGAGCTGCATTTACAGACCAGTTGTTGTCTAATTTGTAGTTGCTGCTTGCAGTTAAACCTATGCTTTTGATACCTGCGTTAGGGGTATAAGTTTTGAAGCCGCTTTTTGCAGATTGCGCAGCAGTTACACCAAAGTAGGTTTGGTTGTGCTTTTTGTCAGCCCAAACTAGGCTTGGGGATAAGGACAAGGCTAGTTTGCTATTAATCTGCCAAGGAATCTCAGCGCCAAGTTCAACGACAGAGCCGCCGCTTCCATCAAAACTACCATCGGCGGTGTTCAACTTACCTTTACCAGAATCTTTCTTAAATGCAAAGGTCAAGGGTATGCCAACGTTCACGCGTCCAAATACACCATACTCAGCAGTGGATTTGATCTCACCCATACCTTTAAGTCTTTTGCTGCCGGGTCTAAATAGAGTCCCATCCTTGGTATCCACACGACCTTGCACAGCTCCTAAACTTAATCCGAGTGAGTAGGCATCAGTATCTACTATTGTCCAACTGATTCCTGTTGACTTGGAGCCCATGCCAAATGTGCCCCAACCTTCTGTTTTGTAGCTGATATTCAAATCAGGAGTTAAGCTAGTGATTCTCTTGCTAGCGCCTTCATACTCAGGCAGCGATACTACCCCTAAACCTGCAGAAACCTCCCAAGGACTGGCCTGTTTTTTAACATTAGTTTGCGAAAAAATTTCTCCTGAAAACCAAAAAAAACTTATTGTAAGAAAAATCTTAAGTGCCGTTGAATAATGATTAGAAAAAATGTGAATTGACATAGATGTTTTATATGTTGAT
>JAYVJQ010000295.1:0-4569 GCA_043769055.1 Allobrachymonas sp. | reverse complement strand
ATTGAAATTATCGAAACGCATCACCGCCACAAGGTCGATGCGCCCTCGGGCACGGCGCTCAAAATGGGCGAAGTGATTGCCGATGCCTTGGGCCGCGACCTCAAAGGCCACGCTGTGTTCGCCCGCGAAGGCATCACGGGTGCTAGAGATCCGAAAACGATTGGCTTTTCAGCGATTCGCGGTGGCGATATCGTGGGCGACCATACCGTCCTGTTTGCCGGAATTGGCGATCGCATCGAGATCAGTCATAAATCCTCCAGCCGCGAAGGCTACGCGCAAGGCGCGCTGCGCGCCGTGCGCTTTCTTGCGGGTAAGAACAATGGCATGTTCGACATGTTTGATGTCTTGGGATTGAACGCTTAAAAACAACAGGAAACACATGGGCGCTTTAGATTTTTTAAAACAAACCGATGGCGTAGGCAAATTTATTGCCGTGCTGCTGCTGGCCATGAGCATCGCCAGTTGGGTGGTGATTTTTTGGAAAGCCTGGGTTATCAAACGCGCCGTGCCCGATGTGGGCACATCGATTGCAGGCTTTTGGCAAGCGGGCGATGTGGCGCAGGGCCGCAGCACCGTGGCCGCGCTCGACCGCGAGCTGCTTGTGCTCCCGCTGATTGATGCAAGCCAAGCAAACCCCACCGGCACACTTGCTGGCGCGGGCGACAAAGCCCAGCAGCTCACCCGTGTGCTGCGCGATGCGCTTCATGGCGTATTGCTCAAATTGCAATTTGGCCAAGTGCTGCTGGCCACAGTGGGCTCCACTGCGCCTTTCGTGGGCCTGCTCGGCACGGTGTGGGGCATTTATCACGCCCTCATCGGCTTGGTCGGCGCGGGCCAAGTCACGATTGACAAAATTGCTGGGCCAGTCGGTGAAGCCCTCATCATGACCGCAGCGGGTCTCGCAGTCGCCATCCCTGCCGTACTCGCCTACAACCTCTTTGGCCGCTACATTGGCCGCATCGAAGCTGATTTAGAAGGCTTTGCGCGAGATTTGCGCGAGCTGTTGGCGAATCATTTTGTGGCGGGTGCATAAGCAGCTCGAAAGTCAAACCACATGTACACAGAAAGCGCAGAAAGAACACAGAAAACACAGGAAATGCATTTGTATTTTTTCTGTGTTTTCTGTGTTCTTTCTGCGCTTTCTGCGTTACTCCCCTCTTCGAGAGCTACTGCATCATGAGCTTCGGCAGACTTGAGCGCACCAAAGCCAATCTCCCCATGAGCGAAATCAATGTCACGCCCTTGGTGGATGTGATGCTGGTGCTGCTCGTGATCTTCATCATCACCGCCCCTCTCTTGGCCAGCTCGATCCAACTCGACCTGCCCAAAACCGATGCCGCCAAACCACTCGAAGCCCCCAAATTCGTGAGCGTGGTGATCGATAAATCCAGCAAAGTGTTCTTAGGCGATCAACCCATCGAATTGACAGACCTTGCCACCCGCCTGCAACAAACCGCCAAGGCCAGCCCCGATACGGAAGTGCAACTGCGTAGCGATGAAACCGTACCTTACGGAAAGGTGGTAGAGGTCATTGGCATAGCACAAAAAGCGGGACTGTCACGCATTGGTTTTGTGGCTAATCCACAAACACCCACTTCCAAACCCTAAGTTCAGGCGTTTCTATGATTCGCTTGATACATCAGTTGCTCATATGCTTGCTGATGCCTGTTGCCTTTTCGTCAGTTTTCGCACAAGCGCAATTGCCATCTGTCGGCCAGAGTTTGCCCGGCCTAGAGGCGTTTGATGAGGCCATGCAATCCATCATGAGCAACAACAAATACCCCGCTGGTACGTTGGCAGTAGGGTATCAAGGCCGTCTTGTACTCAATAAAGCGTATGGCGATGCCAAAAGAGGCTTCAGCAGCAACACACCCATGGTGATGGATCAACGCATGCGAATCGGCAGTATGTCTAAGCTAATTACAGCAGTAGCAGCGCTCAAGGCGGCGGAGCAGGGCAAGCTAGATCTAGATAAACCTTTTGTTGAGTTGATGGGATATTCGACGCAAGGCTCGGATTACGCAGATGCGCGCGTCAGCAAAGTTACTTTGCGCCATTTACTTCAAAATCATGCGGGCTGGACAATCGATAGAAGCAATGATCCCATGTTTGAGCGCGTGTCGCCTTGCCCGCAACGCTCTGCGCGTTGGTTGAGCACAATGAAGCTTGATGCCGAGCCCGGCCAACTGTATAGCTACAGCAATATTAGCTTTTGTCTTGTGCAGCAGGCAATTGAAAAAGCGACTGGCAGAAAATACGAAGAGTATGTGAAAGCGGAGATTGCAGCGCCTGCAGGCATCAAGAGCTGGGAATTTGCCACACTGCGCGGAAAAGCGGATGAGCCAGATTACATCAGTCAAGCTGGAGATGATGGCAGTCCATATGCGAACATGGATTTCGAATCCATCGGCGGTGCAGGTGCTTGGACGAGTACTGCCGCCGACTACGTTCGCTTCTGGACAGCGCTTCGCGGCTACAAAGGCCTAGCGCTCTTAAAACCCGCATTGTTTGCGCAGTTACACGGCAGACCACAAGCAGCCGCAAGTGCGACCACCCCCATGTATTACGGTCTGGGTGTACGAGCACGCGTCCTAGATATTAGTAACCATAACCTTTGGCACACCGGCAGCTTGCCGGGCACGAGCAGCTTCGGCGTGTCTTTTGCATCTGGTTGGTCTATCGTGGCAATTTTTAATTCACGCGTCCCTTTAGCCTTGCGCGAACAAGCCGCAGGTGTGACGGATCGTTTGCTCAATCAAGCCGCTCGCAGATCCAAGCCCCCCGAAGGCGAACTGCCGCCTTAAGCATGGCTGGTCTGCTAGGATATACAATAGAGTTTTGTATATCCACAAAGAGAACATCATGCAAGTCGCAAAATGGGGCAATAGCTTGGGCGTGCGCCTGCCTATGGCGCTGGTGCATGAGCTGGGTATTTCTGAGGGCGATGAGCTCAATGTGGTGCCTATGCCTAAGCGGGGCAAATCAGCCGTGCCGACCGTGCAAGTCAGCCGCGAGCCTACCAAACAAGAGCTGTTGCAAGAAATGCGCAAATTCCGTGGCTACTGGCCCTTGGGTGCCAAGTTTGACCGAGAAGAGGCCAACTCCAGATGAGTGCTGCTCCGCCGCGCGGATTTCTCGACACCAACGTTCTTGTTTACTGGTTGCAAGATAGTGAGCGCGCCAAAACAGTCGATACTTTGCTGGCGCAGCAGTGTGTGATTAGCGTACAAGTGCTCAACGAACTTGCGAATGTGATGAGAAAGAAAAGTCCGATGACTTGGGCAGAGGTGGCAACCATGTCACAAACTTTGCTCAAAGCTTGTGAACTCAGCGATGTGACCTATCCTGTGCACCAACTGGCGGTTACGCTGGCCGAGCGCTACCAATTCAAAATCTATGATGCCAATATCTTGGCCGCTGCTGCGCTGATGCGTTGTGAAGTCGTCTACTCAGAAGATATGCAACACGGCATGAGCATTCAAATCCCTCCGCAATTCGGTGGCAATTCGCTCTCGATTAAAAATCCGTTTCTTTGAAGTTTTAAGTTATGCAAGATAAATACGATCACACCGCCATTGAAAAAACCGCGCAAGAGCACTGGACTGCGGCGGATGCCTACCGCGTGACTGAGCACGCGAAAGATGCGCAGGGCAATTTAAAGCCCAAGTACTACGCCTGCTCCATGCTGCCCTACCCCAGCGGCAAGCTGCACATGGGCCATGTGCGCAACTACACGATCAACGACATGCTCGCGCGCCAGTTGCGCATGAAGGGTTTCAATGTGCTCATGCCGATGGGCTGGGATGCGTTTGGCCTGCCGGCTGAGAATGCCGCGATGAAAAATGGCGTGCCGCCAGCGAAGTGGACATATAGCAACATTGATCATATGAAAGGCCAGATGCAGGCCATGGGCTTAGCCATTGATTGGAGCCGCGAGATGGCGGCTTGTGACCCGAGCTATTACAAGTGGAATCAATGGTTGTTTTTGAAGATGCTAGAAAAAGGCATCGCTTATCGCAAGACCCAGGTCGTGAACTGGGATCCCGTCGATCAGACCGTGCTGGCCAACGAGCAAGTGATTGACGGCAAAGGCTGGCGCACGGGCGCAACGGTAGAGAAGCGCGAGATTCCCGGCTACTACCTCAAGATCACGGATTACGCGCAAGAGCTGCTGGATCATGTGCAAATCGGCAACCCGAACGCCACGCTCACTGGCTGGCCCGACAAAGTGCGGCTGATGCAAGAGAACTGGCTCGGTAAATCCGAAGGCGTGCGCTTTGCCTTTCCGCATGCGATCAAAGATGCTGCTGGCAAATTGATTCAAGACGGCAAGATGTATGTGTTCACCACGCGGGCAGACACCATCATGGGCGTGACCTTTGTAGCCGTTGCGCCTGAGCATCCGATTGCAGTGCGAGCCGGCGAATTATCTGTGCAGATTGCTACCAAAATCGAAGCATTAAAAGCTGGTGGTACGACGGAAGCCGAGCTGGCCATGAAAGAAAAAGAAGGCGTGGCCACGGGCCTGTTCGTCACGCATCCGCTCACGGGTGAGCAGGTGGAGGTGTG
>JAYVJQ010000294.1:0-15801 GCA_043769055.1 Allobrachymonas sp. | reverse complement strand
TAATTGCGCACCGCCATCGCCACACGATAGCGCAGCATCAAATTATTTTGCATATACGGGCGGCGCAAATCGAGCACGCGGTGCGTAAGGCGCGTGGTCTCGCTCAAATTGTCATCATCCAATTGGAACGGCGGCGTGACCGAGGCATTCAGTACGAGCAGCTCATGGCACAAGATTTCAATCTTGCCGCTTTTGATGTTGTCATTGGTCGTGCCAGCAGGGCGCGCGCGCACCAAGCCCTTGATCTGCACGCAAAACTCATTGCGAATGCCTTCAGCCACTTTGAACATATCGGCGCGATCAGGGTCGCAGACCACCTGCACGGTGCCTTCACGGTCGCGCAGATCGATGAAGATCACGCCGCCGTGATCCCGGCGGCGATTGACCCAACCGCACAGCGTCACTTGTTGGCCCATCTGGGCTTCGGTCACCGAACCAGCATAGCTGGTGCGCATCGAGGTAGCTTGAGACATATTCTTGCAACTTTCTAAATTCACTTCATTCATTTGGCCGGCATGGCATCCGGGCCACCGGGCACGACCACACCCATCGAAACGATGTATTTAAGTGCCTCATCCACACTCATGGACAACTCAATGCAATCGCTCTTTTTGAGCAACACAAAATAACCGCCCGTGGGGTTGGGCGTGGTGGGCACATAAACACTCACATACTCATCACCGCTGCCATTTTTGAGGTGCGCTGCCACATCTCCAGCAGGCGTGCCGGTGATGAAAGCAATCGTCCACACATTCTCACGCGGCCACTGCACGAGCACCGCCGTGCGAAAAGCATTGCCGCCGTCTGAGAACAGCGTATCCGAGACTTGCTTGACGCTGGAATAAATCGAGCGCACCACCGGGATACGGTTGAGCAAAGCATCCCACCAGGACATGAGCTTTTTGCCCAAGAAATTACTCGCCGCTGCGCCCACCACGAGCAAAATCGCAAAAGCCAGCAGCACACCAAAGCCGGGGATATGAAAACCGATCAATTTATCGGGATGCCAATTGCCCGGCAGGATTTGCAGGGTTTTATCCAGGCTAGAGACGATCCACTCCAGCACCCAGAGCGTGACCATGATCGGCACGATCACGAGCAGGCCAGCGAGCAACCATTTGCGAATGGATTTCATCATATTAGAAACTTTTTTAGGTACTAGCCGGCGTAGATGCTGCGGGGGATGCTACTGTTTTGGTAGCGGCAGGCGCTGGAGCGGCGGCTGGGGCAGCGGCAGGTGCGGGCGCGGCGGCATCCGCCTTGGCTGCTGCAGGCTTGGCATCATCGGCAGGTTTGCCTACACCACTGTTGGCCCCATCGGCATTGCCACGGAAATCACTCACATACCAGCCCGAGCCTTTGAGCTGGAAGCCAGCCGCTGTGACTTGCTTTGAGAATGCCTCCGCGCCACAGGCAGGGCATGTGGTGAGCGGATCATCGGAGATTTTTTGCAGCACATCTTTGGCATGGCCGCAGGCGGAGCATTTGTAGGCGTAAATAGGCATGACTGAATTCCCTTTTAGGGCAACCCAGCATTATAGTTTGCCCAAGTGATCTCAGGCGCTGCCAGACTTGGCTTGCAGGCGATCAATCCAGCGCATGCCGGGGAATCGGATGCCCCGCGTTCTTGATCACTTGCGGCGCAAGAGAGCCCATCACAATCAGCACAGCGGAGGCAAACAGCCCCAGTAAATTCGGCGGCACGAGCGAATCGGGCACCACATTGAGCACGCCCAGCCACACACCCAAGCCCCCCAAAGCTGCAAACAGCGCGCCCTGCGTGGTGGCGCGCTTCCAGTAAGCACCCGCTAACAGGGGTACAAATGCGCCAGCCAAAGTGACGTTGTAGGCGTTTTGCACCATTTCATACATGGTGCTCTTGCTATTGAGTGCAAACAGCAGCGCAATGACGGTGAAGGTCACCAAGATGATCCGCAGCACAAAGAGGAACTGTTTGTCGTTCATCTTCGGCGAGAGCTTGTCCATGTAAAGGGGCTTCAGCACGTTTTCTGTAAACAACGAGGTGGGGGCGAGCAAAGCGCCGCTGGCCGTGGACAAAATGGCCGACAGTAGCGCACCAAAAAACATCACCTGCGCCCACAGCGGCATCTTGGTGAGCACCAAATCGGGCAACACCTTTTGGATTTCGCGCGCATCTTCAGCACCAAAGAGCTTGGCCACCGCAGGATCGGCCACCACAGCAGCATAGGCAATAAAAATCGGCACAAAGGCAAAGCAAAAATATATCAAGCCACCATAGATCGTGCCACGCACCGCCGTTTTTTCGTCTTTGGCGCTGGTCATGCGCTGAAACACATCTTGCTGCGGAATCGAGCCAAACGCAAAGGCAAAAAAAGCGCCTGCCATGGCCCACCAGCCCTTGGTGTCTGCTGGCAAAAAGTTGAACTTTCCGTCGGCTGCGGCCTGCGCAATCACCTTGCTAACGCCCCCCGCCATATCGCCCACCAGCCAAGCCACGAGGCTGAGGCCAATCAGAATCACCACCGTTTGGAACAAATCGGTAAACGCGACTGACCACATGCCGCCAAAAATCGTATAGACCAAGACTACGCCACCGCCCAGCAAAATCGCGGTATTCAGCTCTATCAAGCCGCCCGAGAGCACATGGATCACCAAGCCCAGCGCGGTCATTTGCGCAGAAGTCCAGCCCAGATAGGAAGCAACGATGGCAAAGCTGGTGATCACTTCAACCGTTTTGCCATAGCGCTGCTTGTAAAAATCCCCAATCGTCATGAGGTTCATGCGATAGAAAATTTTGGCAAACAAGAGCGCAGCTAGCACCAAGCAAACCGACGCGCCAAACGGATCGCCGGGAATGCCCGAGAGCCCGTCTTTGGCAAACGTCGCCGAGACAGACAGCACCGTTTCTGCGCCAAACCACGTGGCAAATACCGTAGCCATGTTCATATACAGCGGCAGGCTGCGGCCAGCCACCATGTAATCCGCCGAGCTTTGCACTTTGCGCGCGGCCAGCAGGCCAATCAAAATAGTGACGGCTAAATAAAAGCCAACGAAGACGATGAGTGGGCTCACGTGAGGGTTCTCCAAATATTCTGCGTTGGATTTTATGCAGCTTACGTGCCAGTTTTCAGCATTCTTTGGCTGTTTCTAGGGTATTTCCTAGAAAATATGAATGCTACTGATTTAATAGCACTCTGCGCATATTTGCTCCCGGCTAGTGGCTTATTTTGCTTAAAAATTGACGGTTTATAGGGGCTGGCGCGCTTTTGGCCTGCGTGATCTGGCATCTGGCGGGCTCATGGGTTCTGCTCGAGAGTTTGGTTAAATCATCACCATAATCTCAGCTTGAGATACACCATGATGAGCGCCATGCCGACCACGAAGCCTATCGCGCCATAAACGATTTTTTGCAGCAGCGCATTGGTGCGCTTTTGCTCTTGCAACAGCTCTTGCATCAGCGCATCGCTGCTTGGACTGGCAGATTGCTTTTGCAGCACCTCATGCAGCAAGCGCGGTAGCTCGGGCAGGTGTTTGGCGTAGCGCGGCATTTGCGCTTTGAGGGCATCGATGAGCTTTTGTGGGCCGACCTGCTCTAGCATCCATTTTTCTAAGAAAGGCTTGGCGGTGGCCCATAAATCCAAATCGGGATCGAGCTGGCGGCCTAGGCCTTCGATGTTGAGCAGGGTTTTTTGCAACAGCACGAGCTGGGGCTGAATCTCGACTTGGAATCGGCGCGAGGTTTGGAACAGGCGCATGAGCACCAAGCCCAGCGAGATTTCTTTGAGTGGGCGATCAAAGTATGGTTCGCAGACCGCGCGAATGGCAGATTCGAGCTCATCCACGCGTGTGTTTACTGGCACCCAGCCCGATTCAATGTGCAGCTCGGCCACGCGCTTGTAATCGCGGCGGAAGAAGGCGGCGAAGTTTTGTGCGAGGTAATCTTTATCGACCTCGGTGAGCGTGCCGACGATGCCGAAATCGAGCGAGATGTAGCGCCCTAGCGTGGCCTTCTCGGTGCTCACCTGAATATTGCCGGGGTGCATATCGGCATGAAAGAAACCATCGCGGAAGACTTGGGTGAAGAAGATCGTCACGCCATCGCGGGCAAGCTGCTTCATGTCCACGCCCGCAGCAGCAATTGCATCGAGCTGACTGATGGGCAAGCCCTTCATGCGCTCCATCACGATCACATCGGTGTGGCAGTAATCCCAGAGCATTTCGGGGATCATCACTAGGCTCAGGCCCTCCATGTTGCGGCGCAGTTGCGCGGCATTCGAGGCTTCGCGCACCAAGTCAAGCTCGTCGTGAAGATACTTGTCAAACTCGGCCACCACTTCCATCGGCTTCAAACGCTTGCCATCTTCCGACAAACTCTCCACCCAGCCGGCCATCATGCGCATGAGTGAGAGATCTTTCTCCATCACCGGCTTCATGCCGGGGCGCAGCACTTTCACGGCCACCTCGCGCGAGCTGCCGTCTTTGTTTTTCAGCGTGGCGAAATGCACCTGCGCCACCGAGGCACTGGCCACGGGCTTGTGATCAAACGATTCAAAAATATCAGCGAGCTTGCGGCCAAAGGCGCGCTCAATCGTTTGCACAGCAATGCTGGAGTCAAACGGCGGCACACGATCTTGCAAGAGCGCCAGCTCATCGGCCATATCAGCCGGCAGCAAATCGCGCCGGGTGGAGAGCACTTGGCCGAAATTCACAAAGATCGGGCCGAGGGCCTCTAAAGCTTCACGCAGGCGCTGGCCACGCGGCGCGCTTAAATTGCGGCCCAGCGAGAAAATCCGCGCAATAACCGTGAGCCAAGGCTTTTGAAAACTCTTGAGCACGAGCTGATCCAGCCCGAAGCGCAAGACGATGAAAACAATAAAACTGCCTCGGGCAACGCGGGTGAACCAGCTCATGCGCCGCCCTGCTCGCTGGGCTTAGCTGCTGAGTTGAAAGGCGTGGAGGGGGTATTGGCTACAAATTTACGCAGCATATCTCCTGCTCCGCGTAACACGCGCATGAGCGAATGCGCGGGCACATCGCCCATGATGCGCGAGAGATCTTCCTCCACATCCCAGCGCACATGATCGACCAGCCAATTGACTTCGGCTGCCAGCATCACATCGCCAGAAATCTCCATGCGGGGCTTATCGCCACGCAGCAGGATTTGCAGCAAGACCAGTGGGTTTTCATCGAGCACACGAATCGTTAAATCGGGCACCGCATCATCTGGCGCGAGATCTAGTAAGCCTACCGGAGTTGCTATTAATTGAATAGCAAACTGTGCATATTCCATGCCGGCTACCTGCCCTTTTTTCCTTGAAATCCGGGCCATGGCTTCGGGTTCTTGCTGCAAAACGTGGTTGAGCAGCAGCACCACACGCTGGCGCAATTCACGCATCAGCCACTCGGGCGGCTTGGGAAAGGGGAGATTCGGTAAAGATGGAAAGACTGATGCGCTCATAAGTGCATTATCGAAGTAAATCCATCCTAAATCCGGCAGTTGGACGCATCCAAGTGTGCCGCTGGCGGGCACTGCGGGTAGGCGCGAGGACGCGGCGCACTGGTGTGCGCAAGGAAGAGCAACACCCCCGCAGTGCTTGCCAGTGGTGCAATTGGGTGCGTAGCGCTCTCACCCACAAGGTGAGTGGTTTGAGAGTCAAAAAAGTCAAATACGGTCATGGTTTAAGAATGAAAATGCGCGGTCAACTGCCGGATTTAGGATCATGCCTACGCTTTAGAGGCTTGCTTCCAAGCTGCCAGAGCCGCCGCCTCATCGCCGCGCTGCTCGGCCAATGCGCCTAAGCTTTGGTAGGCGCTGCGCCGCAAATTCATATCGCCCAGATGCGCGGCGCTGCTGGAGAGCAACTGTTGCGCCTTGCCCCAAAGCTGACGGCGCAGGCAGGCCATGCCGGCCAGATACTGCAAACGTGCGTCGTGTGGCAATTGGCGCTGCGCTGTTTCTATTTTGGCCAGCCATGCATGATCGAGCATGGCTGCCTCCGCTGAAAAACTGGCTTCCAGCGCCCGCACCACGCGAATTTGCTCTGACTCTGGCAATTGCGGGTAGCGCTGCCAGGTAGGCTCGATCCAAGCGCGGGCTCGCTCGTGCAGCTCGGGCGCGTCGGGTGCGCCAGAGCTGAAGTTCACCAAGCGCAGCGCGGCATGCGTAGCCACTTGGGGCTGGGCGCGATCCTCGGCAGACAGTTCTCCCCAAGCGCGGGTGAGTTGATCGGCATCGTGCGCTTGAGACAAGGCACTGATGGCCAAGCTGCGCACGATGCTGGCTGCGGCTTGGTTTGAGAAGCCACCATGCTTGGCCAGCATGCGGGCAGTATCCAGCGCTTGGCTGGGCTGCTTGGCCAATTGCAGCGCACGAAGCTTGAGGCGCAGCGCCAGCGTGCGTCGCTGCGCGCCTTGGCTCAGGGTGGACAAGCGCATGAGCGTGGTGGCTGGGTCGTGCTCATCAACCATCCAGCGGGCGCTGCGCAGTGCCGCGCCTTCTTTGAAATGCAGTGCGCTTTTGGGCAGGGGCACTTGCAGCGCAGCTTGCACCAGTCTTTCTCGCTCACTGCCATCTTGCATGGATTGCGCGGCTTCTGCCGCCACCAAGAGCGCTTGGGATTGCACCTCTAAACAAGTGGCTTTTTGCCCGCTTTCGCTCTCTAGCGCCACTGCATGCTGATGCGCCAACAGCGCTTGTTTTTTGGCGCGCGAGAAGCGGCCAGCCAGCAAATGCGCCAGCGCATCGCGCAGCTCCCCGTGCATGGCCTGCTGGCGTTGCGCCGCGCGCCAAGCTTTGGCTTGACTGGGCAAATCAGCCAAAGCACCGAGTGCGCGAATGGCCAAATGCAAGAGGGCAAAAAATGCAGCAAGCAGCAACAATACAAGATTGAGCGAGAGATCGACGCGATACGGTGGCCAATACAGCGTGACACTGCCCGTAGAGCGCGTGGCAAACAGCGCCACGCCGACCGCTGCCGCAAAAATCGCCAAGAGCCACAGAGCGGCACGCATGCTATTTACCCGTTGCGGCAGACAGCGTGGCCAGCGCAGAGAGCGTGTCGTCAATGCGCGGCTGCGCTGCCGTTTTGAGCTGGCTTTGCAGTTGTGCGATCAAGCTGGTTGCTTGGCTCATGGCGCGGGCATTGCCATCAAAGTAGCGCGCGGCCACATGGCTTGCGCTAGCCAGATCGTTGCGCGTGATATCGAATTGGCGCGAGAGCAAGGCCAAGCGCGCATTGAGCAATTTCAGCTTCATGTTCTCTCGTGCAAAGAAGCTTTGCTCAGGCGAGAGCAGCGCCGCCTCGGGCGTGTCGACACGGCTCACGCGCACCAAAGAGCGGGCCTCATCGCGCATCGCACTGGCGATTTGGCGCAGCCATAGAGGCCAAGAAGCCATGAGTCCAGAGCCCAAATCCGCCGACGCGGCCTCGCCCGCTTTGAGCGGGCGCGTGGCCAGCGTGATGCTGCCGCTCTTGGGCGAGTTGGCCACGGTAGCCACGGCATTGGCCAGCGGCAAGTCATCGACCAAGCGCACCAATTCATCGAGCTTGATGAGAAGGCTGGGCGTATCGGCCACATTGGCGGATTTGACGCGTTCAATATCTTTGGCAAGCGCTCTGAGAAGAGGAGATAGACGAGGCTGCGCGGCGCGCTGCACGCGCTGCTCCGCGCTTTTAAGCGCTGCCAAAAGCGGCTCTAGGCTGCCCGTGAGGTTAGCCTGCTGCTGCGCCAAGCGCAGCGCAGAATCCACATCCACCAGCAAATTATCATTTTGCGAACGTGAGAGGCTTTGGATCAAATCCTCCAACTGGCCGCGTTGCAACGCGACTTCTTGCAAACGCGTCTCCAGCAAGGCTTGGCGTGTGGCCATCTCACGCACCGTGTCTTGCGCGGATTTGGCCAGTGTGCGGCCTTCAACGGCGGCGGCTGTCGCATCTGCGCTTTGCCGAGCCAGTGCCTCTTGAATCGTGCCAATTTTGAGCCATAAAGCGATGGTAGCCGTTATAGATACTGCGCAGAGTGCTATTAAAAAAAGAGTCGCGCGAGATCGTTTGGCAGGCGCTTGCAGGGTGGTCGCATCGGCGGCAGGCTTGGGGTTGACAGGCGCATCACTCATAGAAGTGATTTTATCGACGCAGCTATGTCTTGCAGGTTGGGGCGTGACGTGCAAACAACAGCAAAACCACGATCTCGTGCAGCCTGCGAGATGCGCTCATGGGTGCAAATGCAAATGCCTTGGCTCACGTCCAACGAAGTGGGCAAATTCCGCAGTGCCTGCGTGCTGCTCAGCAGCCAGATGCTGCCATCACGCAACCAAGCCCGGCATTGCGCGGTTTGCGCTAAATTCCAACGCGGTGCGCGGCGCTGATACACCACCACTTTTTGCGCCACGCCGCCACTGGCCATGATCTGTTGTGCCAGCCAATCTCGGCTGCTGTCAAACATGCCCAGATCGCGGCCTCGCAGAATCAGCACCCGGCAATCACTTTGCACTTGGTCTTGCACGACTTGCCACAGCGCCTCAGAATCGAATTGCCCCGCTTGCGCAGAAGGTGCATCGATACGATCCTGGGGGATACCCAAGCCGCGCAGGCTGGCCACTGTGCCTTGGCCCGTGGCCCACAGGCGAATATTGGGATGCTGATGAACTACCAAATCGATAGCACGCTGCGCAGAAGGTATAACGGCATTGGGCTGATTAGGCTTAAAAAATGCCTGCGCAGCCGAGCTACTCACGAACATCAGCGCCTCAAAGCTATGCAAACGCTGCCAAGCCAACTCCAGCGCCTGCGCATCGTCTTCAGAATCCACGGGCGCGATCTCGATCAAGGGCAGGGCCAGTGCTTCATGCCCCATGTCTCGCAGCACTTGCAGCCAAGCGGTGGCTTGTTCTGCTGGGCGGGTGACGATCAGGCGTGCCATGTGTTGCATTAACTCATAACTTTCGCGCCGATCGAGACAAGCGTCTGTGCCACTTGCTGGCCGAGGGCACGCGCGGCTTCGTGGGTGCTGACTTCTATGCTGGCTTGCGCTCGCAGCACAGGACTTTTTTTATCTGCTATTGCCTCATGCTCTCCCCAGGCCGCGTGAAGCAGCAAAGCAGCGCCTTTCCATGTCGCAAACGCGGCCAACGGCATCGAGCAACTACCGCCCATGCTGCGGCTGACCTCGCGCTCAGCACTCACCGCCAGCCAAGTGGCCTCGTGTGCCAGCGGCGCCAGCGCAGCGCGCAAATCCTCGCGCCCCGCCAAGGTCTCAATCCCCAAAGCGCCCTGCCCAGCGGCGGGCAGCATCGTATCTGCATCAAAAGTTTGTGAGATGCGCTGCTCAAGGCCCAGCCGCTTCAAGCCCGCAGCCGCGAGCACGATAGCCGCATACTGGCCTTCATCCAATTTGCGCAGCCGCGTGTCTAAATTACCTCTGAGTGGCTCAATCCTCAAATCAGGCCGCAGCGCTTGCAGCAGCACCACGCGGCGCAGGCTGGATGTGCCCACCACCGCGCCACGGGGCAATTGCTCAAGCGAGGCAAAGCGAGGCGAGACCAGCGCATCGTGCGGATCTTCCCGCTGCATCACGCAGGCTAATGCAAATTCAGAGGGCGCATCGCTGCCCAAATCCATCGGCACATCTTTGAGGCTATGCACCGCAATATCGGCGCGGCCCTCCAGCAGCGCCAGCTCCAACTCTTTGACAAACAAGCCTTTGCCGCCCACTTTAGAGAGCGAGCGATCCAAAATCTGGTCGCCGCGCGTGGTCATGGGCAGCAGCTCCACGGTATGGCCCAAGGCAGATAGGTGCGCTTGCACATGCTCGGCTTGCCACAGCGCCAAGCGGCTTTCACGGGTTGCGATACGAATTTTCATGAATGTTCTAAAGTCATCTGGGACATGAAAAATGGTAAGTCAAACAGATCACTGACGTAACCATCCTGTAATGAATGCCTCATCTTCGATGCTAGCATGCTGCCTATGACCTCTACTTCTGCCGCCTCCTTAGACACCAAAAAAGACAAAGATCGCCCGCTGACCGAAGACATTCGCTTGCTGGGCCGTATTTTGGGCGATGTGATTCGTGAGCAGGAGGGTGCAGCGGTGTACGAAATCGTTGAAAAAGTGCGCAAGCTCTCGGTTGCGTTTCGCAGGCATGCCGATTCGCAGGCTGAGAGTGATTTGAAGAAGTTGCTCAAGAGCTTGAGTAACGAGCACACGGTCAGCGTGATTCGCGCCTTCACTTACTTCAGTCATTTGGCCAACCTTGCCGAAGACCGCCACCACATTCGCCGCCGCGCCATTCATGAGCGGCGCGGCGATGTGCAAGATGGCAGCTTAGATGCCGCCTTTGCGCGCCTGCGCGCCAGTGGCCACACCAGTAAAACCATTCTCAAAACCCTCAAAAGCGCCTACATCTCCCCCGTGCTCACGGCCCACCCCACCGAGGTGCAGCGCAAGAGTATTTTGGACACAGAACGGGCCATAGCCGGCATATTAATTGCGCGAGATGCTCCTGATTTAATAGCGCGCGAGCGCCAAACGCTCGATCTGCAACTGCGCGCCCGCGTCACCCAGCTGTGGCAAACCCGCCTGCTCCGCTACACCAAGCTGCAAGTGGCCGATGAAATTGAAAACGCGCTGTCGTATTTTGAAGCTACCTTCCTCAAAGAAATTCCACGCTTGTATGAGGATGTGCAAGAGATCGTGGGCAAGATTGATGAGGCCTTTTTCCGCATGGGCAACTGGATCGGCGGCGACCGCGATGGCAACCCCAACGTGACCGCTGCCACGCTCGATCTGGCCCTGCGCCGCCAAAGCGAGACCGTGCTGCGCCACCATTTGCGCGAAGTACATTTCTTGGGCGCAGAGCTATCCACCTCGCTGATGTTGGTAGGCGTATCGCCTGAGATGCAGGCGCTGGCGGGCCGCAGCCCGGATACCAGTGAGCACCGCAAAGATGAGCCCTACCGCCGCGCCTTGATTGGTATGTATGCGCGCTTGGCTGCCACGTTGCAAGAGCTAACCGGCACAGAAGCTGCACGCCACGCCGCCGCGCCGCAAAACCCGTATGCCAGCGCGCAAGAATTTTTGGCCGATCTGCAAGTGATTGAAGCCTCGCTGCTGGAGACCAATGGCGCGCACTTGATTGGCATGCGCCTGTCAGCACTGATTCGCGCCGTGCAGGTATTCGGCTTTCATCTGGCCACGATTGACCTGCGCCAAAGCTCGGATAAGCATGAAGAAGTGGTGCGCGAGCTGCTGGTCACGGCGCGGATCGAGGCGGATTATTCTGCGCTGGATGAGCAGGCCAAGCGCGTGCTGCTACTCAAGCTGCTCAATGATGCGCGGCCTCTTCGCGTGGTCGATGCCCCATATTCCGATCACGCCCGCAGTGAATTAGTAATTTTTGAAACTGCAAAAATCGCCCGTCAGCGCTACGGTAAAGCCGCGATTTATCACTACATCATCAGCCACACCGAGAGCGTGAGTGATTTGCTCGAAGTGCTGTTGCTGCAAAAAGAAACCGGCTTGATGCAAGGTATTTTGAACGAGCAAGCCACGGCGCAACTCATTGTCGTGCCACTGTTTGAAACGATTGCCGATTTGCAAAGCGCTGCGCCCATCATGCGCGAGTTCTATGCCCTGCCCGGCATTGCCGACATGATCCACCGCTCCGCGCATGAAGGGGCGCTGGCCGATTCGCCCGAGCAAGACATCATGCTGGGCTACTCCGACAGCAACAAAGACGGCGGGATCTTCACCAGCAATTGGGAGCTGTACCGAGCAGAACTCGCCTTGGTAGAACTCTTCGATCAACTCAAAGCATCCCACGGCGTTACCCTGCGCATGTTCCACGGGCGTGGCGGCACAGTCGGGCGCGGCGGCGGCCCGAGCTACCAAGCAATTTTGGCGCAACCCCCCGGCACAGTGCGCGGGCAAATTCGCGTCACCGAGCAAGGCGAGGTGATCGCCTCCAAATATGCCAACCCAGAAATTGGTCGCCGCAATTTAGAAACACTCATCGCCGCCACACTGGAAGCCACCTTGCTCACACCCACCAAAGCTGCGCCTACCAGCTTTGTGGATACTGCGAACGCTTTATCCGCCCACTCCATGCGCGCATACCGCGAATTGGTGTACGACACACCCGGCTTCGCCGATTACTTCTTCGCAGCTACACCGCTGCGCGAAATTGCGGGCCTGAACATCGGCTCACGCCCCGCCTCGCGCAAACCCTCGCAACAAATTGAAGACCTGCGCGCGATTCCTTGGGGATTCAGCTGGGGCCAATGCCGCGCCACACTGCCCGGCTGGTATGGTTTTGGCTCAGCGGTTGAGAATTTTTTAAGCGAAAACGGCCACAACCCCAAGCAGGATGCGCGCAAGCTGCTACAAAAAATGTACCGAGACTGGCCCTTCTTTCGCACCCTTCTCTCCAACATCGACATGGTACTGGCCAAGAGCGATCTATCCCTTGCCGCCCGCTACGCCGAGCTGGTGCCCGATGCCAAGCTGCGCAAAAAGGTCTTGACCGAGATTGAAGCTGAATGGCAGCGCACTGCCCGCGCCCTGCAACTGATCACTGGCGAGAGCAAACGCTTAGCCAGCAATGTCGCACTTGCCCGTAGTATTCAGCATCGCTTCCCCTACATCGATCCTCTGCATCACCTGCAAGTCGAACTCATCCGCCGTTTTCGCGCCGGTAAGAAGCCCGAAGATTTGGATGAAAAAGTCCAGCGCGGTATTCACATCAGCATCAACGGCATTGCGGCGGGATTGCGCAATACGGGCTAAGGCATTAAACTAGCGACTGCTACCGACTATTTATTTGATAGCACTCTATTCAGCATTTATGCCGGGCAACTACTGATTTGGCTTCAAATTTTTCTCCCTACACCGTTCTAGAGCGCGGCTGGCTCTCTAGCAACAGCATCGTCTTCGCCTCAGGCGAGCAAACTGCAGTCGTTGATACTGGCTACTGCACACATGCTGACCAAACACTTTTCTTGATTCAAGCAGCGCTTCACGGCAGACCACTGGATCGCATCGTCAACACCCATTTGCACAGCGATCATTGCGGCGGCAATTCCACGCTGCAAACACACTACCCACAGATTCAAACGCTCATCCCGCCCGGTTCATCAAAAGACGTTGCCGCTTGGGATGAACAAGCACTTTCGTATCTGCCTACCGGTCAAACTTGCCCACGCTTTGGTTTTCAGCATCTACTTCAAAGTGCCGAAACGATATTGCTGGGTGATTCACACTGGGAAATTCATGCCGCACCCGGCCACGATCCCGATTCTGTGATTCTGTTTGAACCTGGCTCGCGAACCTTAATATCAGCCGATGCGCTTTGGGAAAATGGTTTTGGTGTGGTGTTCCAAGAGCTAGAAGCTCAAAATGCGTTTGACGATGTAGCTGCCACCTTAGATTTGATCGAGTATCTCGCTCCCACGCATATCATTCCTGGCCACGGAGGGGTCTTTCACGACCTCGCGCCCGCTCTGTCGCGAGCCAGATCTCGATTAGAAGCGTTTATAAAAGATCCTATTCGCCATGCACGCTATGGCGCGAAAGTGCTCATCAAGTACAAGTTGCTGGAATTACAACAATGCGAACAGGCCGCATTGGTCCGCTGGATCGATCAAACGCCATATTTCGGCATCCTGCATCGCAATTTCTTCAGCAGCACACCATTCAGTAATTGGATAGATACGCTACTGAGCGATTTAATCCAGTCCAAAGCGCTCAGTCGCCAAGCTTCTTTGTTACTGAATCTCGATTGAATCAGCAGATCGGCGTCCACTCGTCATTTGCTGCATCCCCTTGGTAAGCGCCACTAGCCGAGCGGGGTGGATTCTGTTACATATCGACATGTATTAACTGGAGATTGCCATGAAGTTGATGTCCCGCCGCTTGCCCTTGAAATTTGTCTGTGCCAGTTTGGTTTTGCCAAGCGGCCTGATCGCCAATGCACAAACTGCCCGAGTAGGCAGCCGTCGCATCATGCTAGGTCAGTCCGTACCCGTCATTGGCGCGGCCGATCAAATCGGCTTGGCTTACAGCAACGGTGCCAAATTATTTTTCAGCGCTTTCAATGAACGCAAAAATAATCCTGGCTACACCTTCGAGCAAAAAATTCTGGATGACGGCTACGATGCTGCCAAAGCAGCCGCCAATACCAAGCAGTTCATCACCGACAAAGTTGATGCGCTATTCGGCTACGTCGGCACGGCCAGCTCCGATGCCGCAGCAGCTGTTGCCAAAACCAGTGATTTGGTTTTTTTTGCACCCTTCGCAGGCTCGGATGCATTGCGCGGCAAAGATCAAACACATGTGTTCCACGTGCGCCCCAGCTTGTCGGATGAAGCCTTGCGCATGGTTCGGCATTGCCAAACACTCTCGCAAACTCGAATTGCCCTGCTCGCTGAAGACGATGCGATGGGTCGTGCTGGCCAGGCTGCAATCTCGCAAGCCTTAAGCGATATCAAAATGCCACCCTTAGTAGCATCGGCTTTTATACCCGTGAACAGCGACAAAGTACAAGCCGCCACGGCGCAACTCTTGAAAGCTCAACCGCAAGTCGTTATTCAAGTGGCTCTGTTCAACAGCACTGCAGCATTTATCCGTCAAATGCGCAAGTCTGGTTATGCGGGCGCCTTCATGAATTTTTCTGTTGTCGGCCTTGATCCACTATTTACCGCATTAGGGAAAGAAATTTCAGGCGTAGTGGTGTCACAAGTTGTCCCCTCACCGCGCAGTGTGACAATTCCCATCGTGAAAGAGTATTTGGCCGCGATCGAAACATCGGATCAGACCGCCACCTACGAAAGCTTAGAAGGTTTTATTGCAGCCAAAACATTTGCAGAAGCAGTTCGACGTGCAGGAAAAACATTCGACTCTGCCAGTTTGCAGAAAACCCTGGCTAGTATGACTGATTATGATGTCGGCGGCTTCAGAGTGAACTTGCGCGCAGGTGTTCGCGATGCCGCGCGAAGCATTGATCTTGTTACCGTCACAGCAGACGGTAAAGTCGTGCGCTGAGATAGAAAATTATTTTCAAACACAACGACAACGATATCGACAATATCAAAGACTAGTTGTAAAACACTTTGCACAAAAGAAAAAGCCCGCTCATTTCTGAGCGGGCTTTTCAGGGTAAGAGCCTGACAATGTCCTACTTTCACACGGGAATCCGCACTATCATCGGCGCTAAGTCGTTTCACTGTCCTGTTCGGGATGGGAAGGAGTGGGGCCAACTTGCTATGGTCATCAGGCATAACTTGTCCTTGTGCTGACTCACGCTTTGGCTCAAGCGTCAACACAAGTAATTCATAGAGTTGTATCAGCAGACAGATCAATCATCGCCGGCTGTGCCTTGCGTGATGTCTGTCATCGGTTTGATTGCGTTCAACCGCAAAGCTTTGATCTGGATTTACAGTCAAAGTTATAGGGTCAAGTCACACGAGCAATTAGTATCAGTTAGCTTAACGTCTTGCAACGCTTCCACACCTGACCTATCAACGTCCTGGTCTTGAACGGCTCTTTAGGGGGGTCAAGCCCCCGGCAAATCTCATCTTGAAACGAGTTTCCCGCTTAGATGCTTTCAGCGGTTATCTCTTCCGTACATAGCTACCCTGCGATGCCTCTGGCGAGACAACAGGTACACCAGCGGTACGTCCATTCCGGTCCTCTCGTACTAGGAACAGGCCCCGTCAAATTTCCAGCGCCCACGGCAGATAGGGACCAAACTGTCTCACGACGTTTTGAACCCAGCTCACGTACCTCTTTAAATGGCGAACAGCCATACCCTTGGGACCGGCTA
>JAYVJQ010000293.1:0-3583 GCA_043769055.1 Allobrachymonas sp. | reverse complement strand
GCGATGTGGAAAACCGTGTTGCGCGTGATGCCATTCAATGCACCGGCAGACAGATCTGGGCTGTAGATCACGCCGTCTTTGACAACGAATAAATTCTCGCCTGCTCCTTCGCTCACGAAGCCCGACGGATCGAGAAGTAAGGCTTCATCGTAGCCTTCATCGGTGGCTTCCATATTGGCAAGAATAGAGTTGGTGTAGTTGCTGACCGCCTTTGCCTGCGTCATGGTGATGTTGACGTGATGGCGTGTGTAGCTGCTGGTCTTGACGCGAATGCCGCGCTTCAAACCTTCTTCGCCGAGATACGCGCCCCAAGCCCAAGCAGCCACCATCAGGTGAATCGAATTGCCTTTGGGCGAGACGCCCAGTTTTTTGTCGCCAATCCACGTCAGCGGGCGCAAATAGCAGCTCTCTAACTTGTTCACGCGCACAACCTCGCATTGCGCTGCCATGACTTGTTCTTTGGTGAAAGGAATGGCCATGCGCAAAATCTTGGCACTGTTAAACAAGCGATCCGTGTGTTCTTGCAAGCGAAAAATCGCTGTGCCGATCTCTGTGTTGTAAGCGCGCACGCCTTCAAACGCGCCGCAGCCATAGTGCAATGTATGGGAGAGCACATGAATTTTGGCATCACGCCACTCGACGAGCTGACCGTCCATCCAAATCTTGCCGTCGCGATCTGACATGCTGGGGGGCGTTGTGGTCATAAGTTATTCCTGCGCAAATATTTGGATTGTCAGATTTTACTGGGCTACTGCTGTGGCTTCGCTCGGCACGACATTTTCCGCAGGCGGGCGATACAGCTCCCAACTTTGCAGCTTGCCTTGCATGAATGTGCAGGTCACGTGCGAAAGACCAGCGTCTTGCCAGCGATAAATCTCAGGCTGTGCATCTTTCTCAGTCTGCAGCAAACCAATGCTGCGCGTGAGCGCCATCACATGCAGTAAATTCACGCCTTTTTTCAGCTTCGCGTTGAGCATGACGGCACTGTCTACATAGCCGAGTGGCCTGCCGGCGGCGCGCTTCATCACGGTCATCATGCGGGTGAAATGCAAGAGCATCCAAAAAACGATGCCGCCCACCACCACCGCCACACCCGGCCAGCTGTATTTTTGGAAACCTAAGGCAATCAGCGCTGCGCCCACCACCCACAAAACGATACTTTTAAAACTCATCACATGATTCTAAGGGGCATTTAGTGCCGTATTTCGAATGCTCGCCGGCATGTTTACTGCGTAGAGCGCTATGATTTTAATAGTTATTTAGCTGCGCATCAAAGCATCGAAAGATCTACAAATCGTTGCCTAAAAACGGGAAAACCCTGAGGACACGTTAATAATAATTAAAGAATAATTAAAACAACTGACCGCACGGGGCGGGCAGGCTAACCCATTGGCTGCTCATATAAGCCGATTCCGAGGAGATAAACATGTTGAAACTCACAAAAATCACCGCTGCGGCCATGCTTGTGGCAACCGGCTTTGCTGCGCAGGCGGCAGACGTGGAAGTGCTGCACTACTGGACATCCGGTGGCGAGGCTAAATCAGCGGCTGAGCTGAAAAAAATGGTGGAAGCAAAAGGCCACAAGTGGAAAGATTTTGCAGTAGCTGGCGGCGGCGGTGACAACGCTGCAACTGCATTGAAAAGCCGTGCTGTGGCAGGCAATGCACCTGCTGCGGCGCAAGTCAAAGGTCCGGCGATTCAAGAGTGGGCTAACGAAGGCATGTTGGCCAGCATCGACGCTGTGGCGAAGGCTGAGAAGTGGGACGACATGCTGCCAAAAGTCGTGGCTGATGTGATGAAGAGCAAAGGCAGCTACGTAGCAGCGCCTGTCAACGTCCACCGTGTCAATTGGATGTGGGCCAATCCTGATGTGATGAAGAAAGCG
The DNA here is from genome assembly GCA_043769055.1 of Allobrachymonas sp. Classification (GTDB taxonomy): domain Bacteria; phylum Pseudomonadota; class Gammaproteobacteria; order Burkholderiales; family Burkholderiaceae_C; genus JANMDU01. The sequence goes on along the minus strand of JAYVJQ010000293.1, from coordinate 1,698 downwards.
GGAGTGGCTGGCATGCCCAAGACATGGGATGAGTTCTTCGTCGCTGCTGAGAAGATCAAAAAATCGGGCGCAGTGGCGCTCGCGCATGGTGGCCAGAATTGGCAAGATTTCACCGTGTTTGAATCTGTGGCGCTCGGCGTAGGCGGGGCGAAGTATTACAACGATGCGTTGATCAAACTTGATCCGGCAGCGCTGAACAGCGCGACGACAACCAAAGTGCTAGAAACCTTCAAAAAGCTCAAGGGCTACACCGACAATGCATCCAACGGCCGCGATTGGAATTTGACAACAGCCATGGTCATCCAAGGTAAGGCGGGCTTCCAGTTCATGGGCGATTGGGCCAAAGGCGAATTCACAGCCGCTGGCAAAAAGCCCGGCGAAGGCTTCCTCTGCGCTGCCGCGCCCGGCACGGCGAATGCCTACACCTTCAACGTCGACAGCTTTATCATGTTCAAGCTCAAAGATGCGGGCGCCCAGAAAGCGCAAGCAGATTTGGCTTCAGCGATTCTCTCCAAAGAATTCCAAGAGGTGTTCAACCAGAACAAGGGCTCGATCCCTGTACGTTTGGGGCATGACATGAGCAAGTTTGACGACTGCGCCAAGTTGTCTGCGAAAGACTTCGTCGCCACCTCCAAAACCGGCGGCCTCGTGCCATCGGTGGCACACGGCATGGCGATCAAGCCAGCGGCCGAAGGAGCGATCAAAGACATGGTGAGTGCCTATTGGAACGACGACAAGATGAGCGTGGCCGATGCGCAGAAGAAGCTGGTGACGGCAGCGGCGACGAAGTAAGCAGCCCTTAAGAAAATACCGGACGCGAAAGAAACAGCCAAAGTTACGCGAAAGACGCAAAAAAGAAAATTGCAAATTTTGTTTTTGGGTTTTTCGCGTCTTTTGCGTAATCTTCGCGTCTTTCGCGTCCGGTATTCATATTTCTTTCATCCCATGCACAGCACACAAGACAACTGGCTGCCTAAGCTAATTATCGCGCCGGGCTTTATCTTTGGCCTCGCGTTTATCTATGGCTTCATGATTTGGAATGGCATTCTGAGCGTGACAGGATCGCGTATGTTGCCGCGCTACGATGAATTTGTAGGGCTGGAGCAATACACGAAGCTCTTTGCGATGGAGCGCTGGCATGTCGCTTTAAAAAACATGTTTGTGTTTGGGTTTTTGTACGTCGGCGGAGCGTGCGTCGTAGGCATCTTGCTGGCCATCTTTCTCGATCAAAAAATTCGCGCAGAAGGCGCGTTAAGAACCATTTATTTGTATCCGATGGCGCTGAGCTTTATTGTCACGGGCACGGCTTGGAAATGGATGCTCAATCCTTCGCTGGGCATTCCGAAGCTCTTGCAAGATTGGGGCATCACGGAGCAGCCTATTGAATGGCTGGTGAATCCCGACACCGCGATTTATTGCATCGTGCTTGCGGGCGTGTGGCAAAGCGCAGGCTTTGCGATGGCATTGTTTCTCGCGGGGCTGCGTGGCATTGACGACAGCATCATCAAAGCCGCACAGGTCGATGGTGCATCGCTGCCACGCATTTATTGGCGAATTATTTTGCCGGCCATGCGCCCGGTGTTTTTCTCCACCGTGTTGGTGCTCTCGCATTTGGCGATCAAGAGTTTTGATTTGGTGATGTCGCTCACCAACGGCGGGCCGGGCTATTCCACCGATGTGCCGGCCACGTTTATGTAT
>JAYVJQ010000292.1:0-4172 GCA_043769055.1 Allobrachymonas sp. | reverse complement strand
AGCGTCAGATGGCATCATGGTCGCGCGCGGTGATTTAGCGGTCGAGGTGGGCAATGCTGCTGTGCCTGCGCTGCAAAAGCGCATGATCAAAATGGCCCGAGAGATGGACAAGGTGGTGATCACCGCTACGCAAATGATGGAAAGCATGATCACCAACCCGGTGCCCACGCGCGCTGAGGTCAGCGATGTGGCCAATGCGGTGCTGGACGGCACCGATGCGGTGATGCTTTCAGCCGAGACTGCTTCTGGCAAATTCCCGCTTGAGACCGTCAAAGAAATGAGCCGCGTGTGCGAGGCTGCTGAAGGCGCAGAAGATGTGAAGCTGGATGCCGACTTCACCGGCAAAACCTTCAGCCGCATCGACCAATCGATTGCGATGGGCGCATTGTTTACCGCGCATCACCTTGGCGCGAAAGCGATTGTGGCGCTCACAGACAGTGGCTCTACGCCTTTGTGGATGAGCCGCGCTCGGATTCATATTCCGATCTACGCCCTCACACCCAAAGTGAGCACGCAGCGAAAAATGGCACTCTATCGCAACGTGCGCCCGCTCTTCATGGAAATCTCCAGCGACAAAGACAGCGCTTTGGCCGCCGCAGAAGCCCACTTGAAAGAGCGCGGCATCATGAAACCCGGCGATGTGTACGCGATCACCTGCGGCGAGCCCATGGGCGCGCCCGGCGGCACGAACATGCTGAAGATTTGCAGCGCGAGTTAATCGCTACTCACAAGCGCATCAAGTTGATCCCAACAGGTCTTTCAAAGCTGCTTCGTAGAACACCACCAAGTTGTTGTTGACTTCCAGCAAGCGCTCGCTGGCGGTGGCAATGGTGGTCATCACCTCTTGATCGGGTTTGCGAATCAGCGCTGCCTCAAAGAACACCCATTGCGATTGCGCCAGTTGGATTTCATTGCGGATGCTGGGCGTTGACACGGGCGATGTATTCAATGCAGTCAGTGCTTGGCGGAAATCGTTTTGATCGCTACCGAGTTGTGTGCGCCCCAACGGAGTCTCTAGGCCAGCCGCCGCCAGAAAATAGTTTTTTGCTAAGCGCTGAGAGAGCATGCGCTGACGACCCGCCAAATTGATAATTCTTGCGCTGGCCTGCTTGGATGACTCTTCCAACGTGGTGGTCAGTGTATTGGCGTCGTCTAGCAATTTGTTGGATTGCGTATTGAGTGCACCCAAGCTGTCTTTGGTCACATTGCTCGTCACGGTGGCATTGAGCGCTGCCACGGAGCGCGTCATTGCGGTGAACTGGGTAGCTGCCTGCCCCGTCAGGTTTGCTTTGCTCAGATCTTCAATGCCAAGCTGCATCAATCGCTGCGCAGAAGCCACGGTTTCACGCGCCGGGCCGGCCATCACGCCCAGCAACATTTGAGCTTGCAATTTGGTGATGCGTTGCGATAAAGCGCGGAATCGTGCAGTGCGGTTGATCGCTACCGCAGTAGAAATTTGTGCATTGGAGCTCATGCTCCAGGGCGTAATCGTCGCAGCACAGGCGGTCAGAAGTAAAGATCGGCGTAGCATCACAATAGAACATTCCTTCAAGATATTTTGTATCTTTATGGTAGTTCAGGCTTGACGGCCTCGATTGCAAAACTCATTTGCAAGACAAGCGGCTAGGAATTTCGGATGCGCGGCAGACTCATTACTTAGAAGCTTGTGCGCGTTGATACAAAGGTTCTACTTTTGGCAGATTGGTTTCAATATCCTTGATCCGACTAGGGCCACTCGGATGCGTGCTGAGGAACTGCGGGGGTGCGCCTTTGCTGGCCGCGCCCATTTTTTGCCACAAACTCACGCCGGCGCGCGGGTTGTAGCCGGCGCGGGCAGCCAGCTCCATGCCCACCAGATCGGCCTCGGACTCGTCTTCGCGGCCAAACTTCAAGCTGAGCAATTGACCGCCCAAGCTGGCCAGTTGCGAGCTTGCGCTGCCCAAGCCGAGCAGCTGTGCGCCCAAGTTGATGCCAATATTAGTAGCCGCATTTTTACCCATGCGCTCGCGCGCATGTTCGCGTAGCGCGTGGGCCACCTCATGGCCCATGATCATGGCCACTTCATCGTCTGTTAATTTGAGTTGCTCCAAGATGCCGGTGTAGAACGCAATTTTTCCGCCGGGCATGCAAAAGGCATTGATCTGGTTGCTGTTCAAGATATTGACTTCCCATTTCCACGCTTTAGCACGAGGATTCCACTCGTAGGAAAACGGAATGATTTTTTGCGCAATCACGCGCAGGCGCTGGCTTTGCGGATGATCGGCGGCAAGCAGTGCATTTTTGGCAGCGGCTTGCTGCATCATTTGCTGATACTGCTGCGCGGCGGCCTGCTCGATTTGATCGGCGGGCACGAGTTTTGAGAATTTGGAGTTTTTGCCCACTTCCACCCCCTCGCGCGCGAGCACGAAGCCGTGGCTCACGCCGGCCACACAGGCAGCGCAGCCCCAGCGTGCGCTTTGCGCCAGCATGTTGCGGCGATTGACAGAAGATGCGGTGGATTCCATGGTGCTTTTGCTCCTTGATTCAGATGCGACAGAACATCTTAACGCGCGGTTTGTTTGTAGGAGGACAAAAAAATGGCCGCAGCTTGCACTGCGGCCAGAAGAGTCCATCGCTGGACATCGTTGGGAGATTGACAGGTCTGAACCTGTTGAAACTATTGTGCTTGTAAAGCCCAAACCATCACATCCCCAGTTCAGGGGAGGTGTTGCAAAGCCGCATCTTGGAAAGCCATCAAAGCGTGACAAAAATCACGCAATCGGCAGCTGCACTTCAAAGCAAGCGCCTTTCGCGCCATCGTCCGCGTTGCGCGGCAGGCATCGCACGCTGCCGCCATGCTGCTTTGCAATGCTGCGCACCAAGGAGAGCCCCAAGCCCACGCCGCCCGAGGCTTCGCTGGCCGCGTTGCTTCTGAAAAACGGCTCAAACACGCGCTCGCGCTCATCTGCCGGCACGCCCGGCCCCCGGTCGAGCACGCGCACTTGCAAACTGCCAGCATGTGCCGCCAGCGTGATCTGTACGCCCGAGCCACCGTGGCGGACTGCATTTTCTAACAGGTTGCGCAGCAGGCGGCGCAGCAATTTTGCATCGCCTTGAATCACGGCTTGCTGCGCATCACCACCTAGCCATTGCAGCGGTACTTCGCAACGGGCAGCCTCTTCGGCAGCAATGGCCAAGAGATCGACTGCATCGGTTTTGTGAAACCCACCATCGCGCACCGCCTCCAGACGACTGGCCAGCAAAATTTCATCAATCAGTGCATCCAGCTCGGTGATGCTGCGCGCAAGCTCCGATTTGAGCTGCGGGCTGGGCGCTGATTCCATCAACTCAATCCCCATGCGAATGCGCGCCAGCGGCGAGCGCAGTTCATGCGAGGCATTGGCCAGCAGGGATTTTTGCGATTGCACCAGCGCTTCGATCTGATCGGCAGCGTGGTTAAAGCGCTGCGCTAAAAATGCCACCTCGTCGCTGCCGCTGGCATCCACCCGCGCACGCAGATCGCCCGAGCCCAGCCGCTCCACGCCGCGCTGCAAATTCTCTAGCCGCCGCGTGAGCCTTTTGACCACCGGGTAACTGCCCAAAGCCACGGCGACGGCAAATGCAATAAGCAAGGCGACAAAACCAATCGATGGCGGCGCGCCACGCTCGCCCGTGCCGCCCAAGCTCCACCAACGCCGCTCGCCACCACGCACGCCTAGCGCTCCCGGCGGTCCACCAGCCCCGCGCGGCGGTAGGCTAAGGGCCAATTGTTCGCCGCCTTTCAAGCCCTCTGGCAATTGAATATGAAACTCAATGCCGCGCCCCGGCACGCGCACGGGCTGCACCGTGGTTTTGCCGATCTCCTGGCCTTGCGCATTACGCATCATCACCTCGCGCGCGGGAATATCTGCCAAACGCTCAGCGCGAATGCGCTCAGCCTGTGTGCGCAGCAGCCAGCCCACCAAGAGCGACAGCAACACCACGGCCAGCACCACGGCCAGCCACAGGCGCACATACAGGCGGTTGAAGAAGGCTATTTTCATGGGCTTTAAAGCAAAAGTAACGGTTTGCCGGCGCAGAATGTGTGTAGTATGCTACTTTTTTTATAGCGACTGCGGAACTGCTTAATCTTGCTGCTTGGCAAACACATAGCCCACACCGCGCACCGTGAGGATGCGTTTGGGCTCTTTCAC
>JAYVJQ010000291.1:0-7457 GCA_043769055.1 Allobrachymonas sp. | reverse complement strand
CTGCTCGATTGCCGAAAGCATTGAGCGCTTCGCACCTGTGGTGGAAGCTGCAAAGGCCAAGGGCATCGCCGTGCGCGGCGCGATGAGCTGCACGGTGGGTTGCCCGTATGAAGGTGAGATAGCTCCTGAGCGCGTGAGCTATCTTGCGGGGCTAATGAAAGGCATCGGCATAGAGCGTGTCGATGTGGCCGACACCATCGGTGTGGGCACGCCGCGCAAAGTGCAGCGTGCGATTGAAGCGACTTTGCTGCATTACGACATGGATCACGTCTCCGGCCATTTCCACGACACCTATGGCCAAGCGCTAGCCAACACGCTAGCGGCGCTGGAGGTGGGCGTGTGGAATTTTCAATCGTCAGCGGCGGGCTTAGGTGGCTGCCCGTATGCAAAAGGCGCAACGGGCAACGTAGCGACGGAAGATGTGGTTTATCTGCTTCACGGAATGGGCATCGAGACAGGGATTGATTTGGATTTGCTGGTGGATGCTGGCCAGTTCATCAGTCAAGCCTTGGGCAGAAAACCGAATTCGCGTGCGGCTACTGCGTTGCTGAATAAGCGTTTGGCTTGATGATCACTATTTATTTGATAGCACTTCACGCATATTTCTTCTCGGCTACTTGTCATTTTTGTTTCAAAATACAGCTATGAATGCACCTGTTCCATCGCCCTGCATCTCCGTTTGCCAAATGGACGCTGCAAGCGGCTATTGCAAAGGCTGCTACCGCACGATCGACGAGATCATGGTGTGGGGGCAGGCTGATGAATCGGTCAAGCAGGGCGTGTGGCAGGAGCTGGAGCAGCGCCATGCCAAGCTTCAATTTTCAGAAGCCGCGCTCAACGCCGCATTTGTGGAGGCCGCATGAAGCAGATCAATTTTTACTTCGACGTGATTTCGCCTTACGCCTATCTCGCGTTTGAGAAACTGCCGCAAGCGCTTGAAGGTTTGAGCTACAGCGTGAGTTATCGCCCTGTAGTCTTCGGTGCGATCTTGCAGCATTTTGGTCAGCTTGGACCAGCAGAGATTGCGCCCAAGCGAACGTGGACGTATCGGCAAATTCAGTGGCTCGCGCGTCAGCAGGGCACGCCACTGCAAATGCCAGCAAGCCACCCGTTCAATCCGATTGCATTGCTGCGTTTGGCGCTGGCATGCAATCAGACAAGCGAAGCAGGCATTTGTAATCGATTCGTGGCCGAAACCGTGCTTCGCCATGTCTGGCAAGGCGGGCAAGATGCTGCGGATGCGCAGCGCTTGCAAGCTTTGATCGGGCAACTCCAACCGAAAACGGCAATCGACGATCCCGCCATCAAATCTCAGCTCAAAGCCAACACCGATGCGGCAATTGCCCAAGGCATCTTTGGTGTGCCCACGCTAGAAGTCGATGGGCAGCATTTTTGGGGGCTTGATGCACTGCCCATGTTGCGCGCTTATTTGGCTGGCGATGCTTGGTTTACCTCGCCCGACTGGCAGCAAGCGGGGCAACTGCCAGTCGGTATCAAAAGAGCCGCTTGACCAGCAAATGGCTTACTTACGCTGAACTTGCGGGTTATTCCCCATAGGGTTTCACCTTGTTTTTGGTTGATTTTGTGCGAAAACTCACGCCCGTGTAAGAAATTGGTCAGACCCTGCTTCGACACTGCACCGAGTAGTAAAAATCCGAGGTGATGTGTTGTTGATGCTGATCAGTATTATTAAGTTGGTTTGCGAAATTGCGCTGCTTGCTTTGGTGGGCCGCTTTGTCTTGGGTTTGCTCGCTGGGCAGAACAAAGAAACCAATTTTTTCTACAAAGCGCTCGAAGTCGTCACCCAGCCATTTACCAAAGTAGCGCGCCTGATTACGCCCAAAGCGGTGATTGATCGGCATGTGCCCTTAGTCGCTTTCTTGCTAACAGGAATTATTTGGGTCGTTGCCGTGATTGAAAAAGTGCGCATCTGCACGCAAATTGGAGTTCATCTGTGCAAATGATCGAAAAACTCCGCTATGAAGGCCTGCGCCGCTGGGCGCGCACCCTGCTGCGCCTTGAGCAGCACGATGCAGCCTTCAACGCTTTCAGCCGCATGCATGCATTGCGCCCCGACGATTCGTATCCTTTGGCCAGCCAAGCGCATTTGCTGATTTCGCAAGATCGCAAGCCAGAAGCCATGCGTTTGCTCTTAAAGCTCACGCAATCTGACCCGCAAAACGGCCACCATTGGTTCAACTTAGGCTATTTGCAAGAAGAGCAAGGCGATTTTGAATCCGCCTGCGTCTCGTTTGGCAAGGCAACAGAATTTAATCCTCAGATCGACCGGGCTTGGTATGGCCTGGGCCTCGTTCTGATTCGCTTGCAGCGCTTTGATGAAGCCGTCAAAGCCCTCAAGCAAAACACCAAATTGCAACCCATGAGCCCGTTTGGCTGGTATCAGCTAGCCCGCGTGCATGTGGACAGGCAAGACCCCGATGAGGCGCGAAAAATCATTCGCCACCTCAAAGGATTCGAGCCCAAGGTGGCCGCTCAGTTGGAAAGAGAAACGGGTTTAACCGTGGCTCCAGTTTTTTGATGTGCGCAAGCATGCCAAAAGAATTCCAGCTGAGGGGCTACCTCAATCTTGCCGCAAGGCGAGCGGATAAGCAGGGCAATCGGTGCGCAAGCGCTGCTGCTGTTTCACATGTTTAACTATTAGGAGACTCTAGCCATGCAGGTATCAGCCAAGCATCAGGCCTATTGGTCCAAGAACCTACGCATCACCGCAATCTTGCTGGCGATCTGGTTCGTTGTGACTTACGTGGTCAGCTACTTTGCAAGAGATCTGAACTTCAACTTTTTCGGTTGGCCGTTCAGCTTTTGGGTGGGAGCGCAAGGCGCTCTCGTTGTGTATGTTGCCATCATTTGGTTCTATGCGAACTACATGAACAAGCTCGACATCGAGCACGGCGTACAGGAAGAGGATTAAAAAATGGCCGGAATCACTCCCTCCTCAGGCACTAGCGCAAGCGCTATGGCCCACACTGCTTTTAAAAAGCAGCTCAATAAAGTTTACAGCTGGTACACCGGGGGCTTCGTTGCTTTCGTGATTGTGTTGGCTGTGCTGGAGCAAATGGGCCTGCCCCGTAACTGGATTGGCTTTATTTTCTTGCTCGCCACCATTGGCCTGTATGCCGGTATCGGCGTGATGAGCCGCACCAGCGATGCCGACGAATACTACGTCGCCGGTCGCCGCGTGCCCGCCATCTACAACGGTATGGCCACGGGCGCTGATTGGATGTCTGCGGCCTCCTTCATCGGCATGGCTGGAACGCTCTACCTCACAGGTTATGGCGGCCTAGCCTTCATCATGGGCTGGACGGGTGGCTACTGCTTGGTGGCGCTGTTCCTCGCGCCGTACATGCGTAAATTTGGCCAGTTCACCATCCCAGACTTTCTGGGCGAGCGCTATGGCGGTAACGTTGCGCGTTTGGTCGGTGTGTTCGCAGCGATTTTGTGCTCCTTCGTGTACGTGGTGGCGCAGATTTATGGCGTAGGCCTGATCACCACCCGTTTGACCGGTGTGGCGTTTGAAGTCGGTATCTTCTTGGGTCTGGGTGGCATTTTGGTCTGCTCATTCTTGGGCGGTATGCGCGCTGTGACGTGGACTCAAGTGGCTCAATACATCATCTTGATCATTGCTTACTTGATCCCTGTGATCTGGCTGTCTGTCAAGCAAACCGGTATCCCTATTCCTCAGCTCATCTATGGCTCACAGCTTGAAAAAGTCACCGCCAAAGAAAAGCAGTTGATGGCTGATCCGAAAGAGCTGGAAGTCATTGCGATTTTCAAGAAGAATGCAGATGACCTCGGCGCTAAGCTCAAAGACATCCCCACTGCTTTGGCTGCTGATAAAGCCGCCGCTGAGAAGAAAGTGGCCGATCTGAAAGCCGCTAACGCACCCGCTGCAGAGATCACAGCCGCTGAAAAAGCCTTGGCTGCTGTACCCAAAGATGCAGAAGCTGCCAAGAAAGCTTGGACGGCTGCACAGGCTGCCAACAACGCACGTGCTCGCCCCCTAGCAGGTATGCCAGTGCATGGTCAGCAATACGCTGGCAAGCCTGATGGCACACCAGCCGAGGTCAAGGCTTTTGAAGAGTCACGCCGCAACTTCATGGCGCTGATCTTCTGCTTGATGGTCGGCACTGCTGCATTGCCACACATCTTGATGCGCTACTACACCACGCCTAGCGTGAAAGAAGCTCGTGAGTCGGTGACTTGGTCGCTGTTCTTCATCTTCTTACTCTACTTCACTGCCCCTGCTTTGGCAGTGCTCGTGAAATACGAGATCTTCAACGTGCTTGTGGGCACCGAGTTTACGAAGCTTCCGGGCTGGATTGCTCAGTGGTCCAAGGTTGATCCTTCTCTGCTCTCCGTGGTTGACATCAACAAAGATGGCATCTTGCAATTGGGTGAAATGCGCATTGGTGGCGACATCATCGTGCTGGCCACGCCAGAAATTGGTGGCCTGCCTTATGTGATCTCTGGCATGGTGGCTGCGGGTGGCTTGGCTGCTGCACTGTCAACTGCTGATGGCTTGCTGCTCACGATTGCCAATGCACTGTCTCACGACGTGTACTACAAAACCATCGATCCCAATGCATCCACGGCTCGCCGCGTGACGCTGTCTAAGATCTTGCTCTTGGTGGTGGCCTTGGCCGCTGCGTACACTGCGTACAACGTGTTCGTAACCAAACAGTCCGATATTTTGTTCCTCGTGTCGGCGGCGTTCTCGTTTGCTGCGGCTTCCTTCTTCCCGGCACTTGTGCTTGGAATTTTCTGGAAGCGTGCATCCAGCATCGGCGCTATCTTGGGCATGATTGCAGGCTTGGCTACCACGGCTTACTACATGATCCAAAATCACGGCTGGATGCGCAGCATCTTCGGCGTGACCAGCCCTGTGGATCTGTGGTTTGGTATCTTGCCCATCTCGGCTGGTGTGTTCGGCGTGCCCGTGGGCTTTGCCGTGATCATCATCGTCAGCTTATTCACCCCCGCGCCAAACGCGAAGGTGCAAGAGCTGATCGAGAACGTGCGTTATCCCAACATCAAGGCAGCTTAAATCTGCTTGAGTGAAGCCTTGCGCAAGCAAGGCTGCACAAAACCTAAACCCGGTGCGATGCAAGTCGCACCGGGTTTTTTGTTGTGCGTGAATGCCCTGAGCCTCTGGGCTGGAGAAAAGGGTAAGATATTAGTCAGAAGGTATACAGGAGATACGTGTGGCAGTTAAAAAAACCGCTTTGGGCATGCAAGTGATGAAAGACCGCTCGGTTAGCCTGTCGCCGCAGCAGCGATCGGCTTTGATCTTGGTGGATGGCAAGCGGGACGCGCTAGAGGTGGTCCGCATGACGGCGGCGGTAGGCGTTACTGCCAAAGATATCGAGGCTTTGATGGCCATGGAGTTGATTGAAAGTGATGAGGCGATAGCAATCATTCCTTCGACGCCGCTTGATAAGAGCCCCACCAGCGCAGCAAGCTCTACTGCTGCCACACCAGAGACTGTAACCGCAAGCTCTGGGATCGATTTTCAATTGGCCTTGAATGCAGCAATCACGCTGTGCTCAGAAATTGGCTTCAAAGGCTTCACTTTGAACATGGCGCTCACGGGCGTGGATAGCATTGAAAAGCTACAAAAGCTCGCCCCCGAAATTCGCAAGGCGGCAGGCGATAAAAAATACGCCGTGCTACACCCTTACATTTTCGGCAAGCCGCTTTAAGAACGTACGAATCAAGCTTCAATCGTCCACTCATGCGCGCACTTGCGACAGCGCACGCGTGTTTGATGTTGGTTGGTATCTTCCGAGAGCAGAGTAAACAAACCATAAGCCGTGCAAGTCGAACAATTGGCTTGGTTGGCAATATTTTCTGCATTCATCAGAAGCGCCAAATAGCGCCGCAAGGCCCACAAGCCAATGCCACCGCAAGCCACAATGGCCGCTGCATCAAACAGCTTGTCGGCTAGGGTGCCACCTCTGAAAGCTTCAAACGCCGCCATCATGCCAATGATGCAGAGGAAAGCCAAAATCATGTGCGCATGACTGGAGAGCAATTCGCGCTCGTACCATTTGCGAAAACCTACTTTTTGAATGCCCGTGGCCAAGTTGTGATTGAGGTAATTCATCGCCCCATATTACTGGCTTCAAGCGCAAAAGCCAATAACCTTTGACCCTGCTACGCGCGTAGAACTGCCTACAATCTTTGGGCCATCACGCACAACACCCAGAAAGCAAACCCACATGACCCAGGGCAGCATCCGCATCACAGGCGCGCGGCAACACAATCTCAAAAATCTCAATATTGATTTCAAAACCGGCGAGTTGACCGTCGTTACCGGGCAGAGCGGCTCGGGCAAATCGAGTTTAGTGTTTGACACGCTGTTTGCCGAAGGCCAGCGCCGCTATGTAGAAACCTTCTCCGCTTACGCCCGCCAGTTCATGGATCGCATGGACAAGCCGCAGGTCGATAAGGTAGAAGGCGTGCCCGCCGCGATTGCGATTGATCAAACCAATCCCGTGCGCTCATCGCGCTCCACTGTGGGCACGATGACTGAGCTGAACGATCATTTGAAACTGCTGTTTGCGCGCTTGGCTTCGCTCTACGATCAGCAAACCGCGTTGCCTGTGCGGCATGACAGTGGTGAGACGATTTATGCGCAGATCGTTGAAAAAGCCAAAGCGACTAATCCACGCCTCGTCGTCACCTTCCCCGTTGAGCTGCCGGGCAACACCACGTCAGAAGAAATCGAGCAATGGCTCTCAGCCAGCGGCTTCACCCGCGTGCAAGCCGAGCGCGAAGTGGCCACACCTGCTGGCCCGCGCAAGGTTCTGGATGTGGTGGCGGATCGTTTCAAAATCGAGAGCGCAGAAAAAGTGCGCGTGATGGAGGCGATTGAATTGGCATTGAAGCGCGGCAGCGGGCGCATGAGTGTGTACGCCGAAAAAATGGGGTCGGATCCCGATTTTTCCAAAGGAAAAATGGGCTCTGACCCCACTTTTTTGGCGGCTTCCGCGACAGCGGAAGCTGTGCAGCACGAAGTGTGGAAATTCTCCACGGGCCTGCACTGCCCCGAGAGCGATATTCGCTATGCGCAGCCCACGCCGAGTCTGTTCTCTTTCAACTCACCGCATGGCGCTTGCCCCACCTGCAAAGGCTTTGGCCGCGTGATTGGCGTTGATTACGGGCTGGTGATGCCTGATGGCCGACTCACGCTGCGTGCAGGCGCTGTGAAGCCCTTCCAAACGCCTGCTTGGCAAGAATGCCAAGATGATTTGATGCGCCACGCCGAGCGCGCAGGCATCCCGCGCGATACCGCTTGGAACAAACTCACGCCTGAGCAAAAGCATTGGGTGATTGATGGCAATCCGGATTACAAAGATGGCCAGTGGGGCAAGGTTTGGTATGGCGTGAAGCGCTACTTTGCGTATCTTGAGACCAAGTCGTACAAGATGCACATC
>JAYVJQ010000290.1:0-4218 GCA_043769055.1 Allobrachymonas sp. | reverse complement strand
GAGGCGCTGTTGGCTCATTGTGTTGCTTTCAGTAATTCCAATGGATCGGTGGATGGCCCGCAACGGGCATGCGCACAGTCGCCAAGCGGTCTCCCAGCAAGCAGCCCAGATAACCGGTGCGCAGATCAGCGCCGCCGAAGGCAAGGCTAGAAATATTACGCAACTGCTCAGATTTCACACCATCCAAATGCGGGCGGCCCATGCTGTGGCTTTGGTAAGCTTGCTCCACCCAAGTCAGATGATTAGCATCAACATCTTGCAGCATGATGTGCTGCTCACCGTTAGGTTCAACGCAGATCACACGATTGCTCACGATGCTCACAATCCACACGTTGCCCTGCACATCAAAGGCCATGCCATCGGGATACGTTCCAGCGCCGAACTCAGCAACGACTTGTTTAGCGCCCAATTTGCCACCAGACATCAATGGAAAGCGCGAGAGGCGGCGCGTGAAGGTTTCGTTCACATAGAGCCATTGGCCATTGGGGTGAAACGCGATTTCATTGGTGTAGCCCAGGCCGTCTGCGGCGATGTGGGCGCTTTTGGGGTCGTTCGGGTCTTCCATGCAGACGATGAAGCCATCGCTGCATTTGCTGTTGTAGCCTAGCGCCCGAGGCTGCAAACGCGTGCTCACGGTGAGCCAGAGCCTGCCTTGCGCGTCTTCTAGCGGGTAGTTGCTGGGAGGGAGGATCACGCCATCGACCTCGGTGAGCACAGGCCGTGTGCTGCCATCACGCTGCAAAGAAAACACGCCACCTTGTTTGTCGCCCAAGTGTGCCAAGAGAAATGAGCCGTCGCGGCGCAACGCAATGCCATTGGGTTTGAGCACTTCTCCATCCACAGGCTGCGCCGCATAAAAGCCTTGGCTGCCATCGGCGCGAATATGCGCAACACCGCTGCGCCAATCGGCGGTATATAGATCGCCCTTGGCTGTGGCCAACACACATTCTGGTCTGATCAGGCCTTGGCCCATCCATTCTTGGAGCTTTAAGCTGGCTGGTGGAACTTGACTCATTGAGCACTCAAGGATGGGGTTGGATTGATCTGTATTCGCTGGATAGGCGGTTAACGTATGCATTAAACGTAATATATGCGCAAATCCTCATTTAATGTATGCATTAATGTTGGTGCATACCCTAATCAACTTGAATTTGAAATAAACCGTCAATAGCTTGTTGTTTGGTCAAAATGTGATCAAAAACGATAGATGGCCGGCATAAATCTTACGAAGTTTGCTATGAATTCATGAGTATTTGAGGGCGGAGAGTAAAGCAAGCGCTCAGCCCATGCCACAATCTCAGCTACTATGAATTTGCCTTACGAACTTGAAGTGGGCCTGCGTTACACGCGGGCAGGGCGCTCTAGCCGCTCGAATCGGTTTATCAGCTTTATCTCAGGCGTATCGATGCTGGGCATTGCGCTGGGCGTGGCTGCGCTGATTATTGTGCTCAGTGTGATGAACGGGTTTCAGAAGGAGGTGCGGGATCGGATGCTCTCGGTGGTCTCGCACATTGAGGTGTTTGCACCCGGTGGCCAAGCGCTTGCTGATGCATCGCGCACTTTGGCTGAAGTCAAGGCGCATCCTCAAGTCATCGGCGCTGCGCCATTTATTGCGGCGCAGGCTTTGGTGGCGCGCGGGGAAGATATGAAGGGCGCGATTATTCGCGGGATTGATCCGGCGCTGGAGCCGCAGGTCACGGATATTGCGGGCAATTCGCCCAAGAGCAGCTTGGAGGGCTTGCAGGCGCTGAAAGCTGGCGAGTTTGGCATCGTGCTCGGCGCGGAGCTGGCGCGAAGTCTCGGCGTGCGCGTGGGTGAGAAGGTCACGCTGGTGGCTCCCGGTGGGCAGGTCACGCCTGCGGGAGTCGTGCCGCGCTTGAAGCAGTTCACGGTCGTAGGTTATTTTGATTCGGGGCATTATGAATACGATGCCACGTTGGCGATGGTGCATGTGGACGATGCGGCCAAGGTATTTCGCTTAGAAGGGCCGACCGGCGTGCGCGTGAAACTCAAGGATTTGCATGAGGCGCGTACAGTAGGCAGCGAGCTAGCTGTGAAGCTCACAGGCGGCGAAGTGGTGCGCGACTGGACGCGGCAAAACCGCACTTGGTTTGCCGCCGTGCAGCTGGAAAAGCGCATGATGTTCATCATCCTCACCTTGATCGTGGCAGTGGCTGCATTTAACTTGATTTCTACACTGGTGATGACGGTGCAAGACAAGCGGGCGGATATTGCGATTCTTCGCACGCTGGGCGCTTCACCGTTGTCCATCATGAAGATTTTTGTGGTGCAAGGGGCCTTGGTGGGCGTGATTGGCACGTTTGCTGGTCTGGGGCTGGGTTTGCTGGTGGCTTTCAATATTGATGTGATCGTGCCATTTTTAGAGAAGATATTCAGAGCAAGCTTCTTGCCGCGTGATGTGTACCTGATCAGCCAAATGCCCAGCGATCCGCAGTGGGCAGATATTTTTCCAGTGGCGCTGATTTCACTGGTTCTCGCTTTTGCGGCGACTTTGTACCCGAGCTGGCGCGCCAGCCGCGTGAATCCGGCGGAGGCTCTGCGTTATGAATAATGCCCCCACGCTCCCTGCTTCGCATGGTGCGCTGCCCCAAGCCGGGGAAGGGGCTCTGGCTTTACCAGAGCGTGGGGTGCGTGCGGCTAGGGGCGGCCCGTCGCCGCACAGTGATGTTGTTATCGATGCGAAGGGCATCACACGCCGATTCCAAGAAGGCCCGCTCGATGTCACCGTGCTGCAGGGCATTAACTTGCAAGTAAAAAAGGGCGAAACGCTGGCTATTGTGGGCGCTTCAGGCTCAGGCAAAAGCACGCTCTTGCATCTGTTGGGCGGGCTGGATGTGCCCACCGCAGGCAGCGTGCAGCTCATGGGGCGCGATTTTGCGAGTATGCGCCAAGATGAGCAGGGTGTTTGGCGCAATCAACACCTAGGCTTTGTGTATCAGTTTCACCATCTCCTGCCCGAATTCAGCGCCTTGGACAATGTGGCTATGCCGATTCGTATCGGAAGGCAGTTTTTAAACCAAAAACAGCAGTTAGCCGGCATAGATATTGCGCAGAGTGCTACTGAAATGCTAGCATCTGTGGGCCTCGCGCATCGCCTGCACCATCGCCCTGCCGAGCTCTCGGGCGGTGAGCGCCAGCGCGTGGCGATTGCGCGCGCCCACGTGATGCGCCCCGCTTGCGTGCTGGCCGATGAACCCACAGGCAACCTAGACCGCAGCTCAGCCAGCGGCGTGTTTGACCTCATGCTGGAGCTCTCTCGCAGCCAAGGCACGGCCTTTATTTTGGTCACGCACGATGAAAGTTTGGCTGCCCGATGCAGCCGACAATTGCGGCTTGTAGGTGGTTTGTTTCAAGAATAAATCGCTTGTTGCTTTCAACTGACATCCCAAAATTAAGCTATTTGTCACAAATTGATAGCGCTAGGGCTTGGTAGCACCGCCAGCAGGCGCATTCCGTGAGCATTACCTGCTTCAACTTTCAGAGCTAAAAAATCATAGCAGCGACAAGGGCTTACGCTTTTGTGTTGAAGAGACTTTGCATGTTGGCGCAGATTGGAGTAAATTCTCATCTAGGTAAGCAGAAAACCTCTGCAACCCCATTGATTTGAATGAATAAATCCCTACCGCCCCTGCCTTCTAAGCGCTACTTCACGATTGGTGAGGTCAGCGAGCTGTGCGATGTCAAGCCGCATGTGCTGCGTTATTGGGAGCAAGAGTTTGCCCAGCTCAAACCCATGAAGCGGCGAGGCAATCGCCGCTACTACCAGCACCATGAAGTGCTCATGATCCGCCGCATCCGCGATCTGCTCTACGACCAAGGTTTCACCATCAGCGGCGCACGCAACAAGCTGCATGAGCTGATTCAAGCCGAGCGCGACAAACGCAAATCAGGTGAAGTTATGCTTGAAGGTATGGATGAGTTTGCACCTGAGAACGACAGTGAGTTCAGCGAGAGCGATTTCGACGAATCCTCCGTCAACGACGCGCCCGATGCCCCCGGCATCGATTTCAGTGCCGATAACCCCCCCCAAGTCCCCCTGCGCCAACTGCGCCGCGAACTCTTCGAAATTCGGGAATTGCTGGCGGCTTGATCGCTGGCTTATTGATCCGGCACGATGAAGTCTGAAGTTTCCGTTCGGGCTGAGGTATCGAAGCCCCCGCGAGCCCTTCGATACGCGCAGCGTGCCCTGTCCTGAGG
>JAYVJQ010000289.1:0-12801 GCA_043769055.1 Allobrachymonas sp. | reverse complement strand
ACCCGCTCGTGCAAAGAGCCTTGGCATTCAAGGCACAATGCGCGGGTGAATCACATCGTCAGCGCCACCCTACTTGCCCCGACCGAAGAAGAGCGGCTGGGCCTGCTGCTTGCGCGCATGCAGGCGGGCGGGCAGGATGCCCAGCAAGCGCTGAGCCAGCTTTACGATGCGAGCATTGCCCGCGTTTTCAGTTTGGTGCGCCGCTTTGTCGGCAGCGATGCCGCTGCAGAAGATGTGACGCAAGAGGTTTATTGGCAAGCTTGGCAGCAAGCAGAGCGCTTTGATGCGCAACGCGGCGCAGTGATGGCTTGGCTGCTCAACCTCGCACGCAGCCGAGCGCTGGATGCATGGCGCAAAACCAGCAGCAGCCAAGTGATCATGGATGGCTGCTTGGCCGATGATGCTTCTGCCAGTCTGAGCACAACTGGTCAACCCGCCGATTTTTTAGAAGCCATCGAAATCAGCTCGCGTTTGCATGGTGCGATCGCCGAGCTACCCGCCGCCACGCGGCAAATGCTCAGCTTGGCTTTTTTTCACGACATGACGCATCAAGACATCAGTTCGCACCTCAGCATGCCCTTGGGCACAGTCAAAAGCACGGTGCGCCGCGCCTTGATGCATTTACGCGAGTATTTAGTCCAGCAGGGTATCGGGGCCGATCAACTGGCCCTGCTTTCATTGGAAGAGAATTTATGAGCAACGACAAAGCTCTCAACAACTTGTGGGCCGGTGTATTGGGCGAAGAGATTGCGCCTGCCCATCGTTTGAGCGAAGCGGCCAGTGCGCGCATCAAGCAGCAACTGATGGCAAAAGTCTCTGGCTCGCCTGCGCAGGCCGCGCCTTTGGTGCGCAATGTGCGCCGCGAGGAAGGCTGGAAGCCCTTGTCCAAGCGGGTGCAGGTGAAGGTTTTGCACGATGATGGCCATACACTGTCATGGCTGCTCAAGCTGCTGCCCGGCGGCGGTTTGCCGGAGCACGACCACGTCCAAGGTGCAGAGGAATGCATGGTGCTCGAAGGCAAGCTGCGCATCAACGGAGAAGAATTTTCAGCGGGCGATTACCAAATCGCCCTGCCCGGCTCGGTGCACCATGATGTGAGCAGCGAGGGCGGCAGCTTGGTGTATCTGCGCTCCCCATCGAATCGCCGCAAGGATTTGTTGGGCGCTTGAAGATACTATCAAAATACTAGCAATCCGCGCATATTCTATGCCGGCTAGTAGCCGATTTGGCATAAAAAAAGAGGCTCTAGTGAGCCTCTTTTTTGTGCGCCAGAGCAAGCCTTAAGCCTGCGCCGCCCGCACTTTCATCGACATGTTTTGCAGCGCTGCAATACCGCTTTCTTCAGCGCGCTTGCACCAAGCGGCCAAGTTGGCTGCGAGTTGCTCGCGGCTTAAATGCGTGTTGCTCCACATCTGGCGCAGCTCATCACGCATCTCAGCCATTTTGCCGAGCACGGGGTATTGCTGGCGGGCTTTG
Organism: Allobrachymonas sp.; assembly: GCA_043769055.1. GTDB lineage: Bacteria > Pseudomonadota > Gammaproteobacteria > Burkholderiales > Burkholderiaceae_C > JANMDU01. The sequence goes on along the minus strand of JAYVJQ010000289.1, from coordinate 11,325 downwards.
GTCAAATCAGCCACAGCGGATGCTGGCACCAATCCATCATCGCGGTGCAACCAGCGCTTAGCGGTTTTGAGCAAAGACACATCTCCTTGCTTGGCTTTGAGCGATGCGATTTCAGCTTTGCAGGCAGCGCGCATGTCGCGGGCATACGAGGCCATCAGCTCATAACGATGGGCAATCAAGGCTTCCAAGGTCTTTTCATCGGCCACGGGGCGCACATCGCCCAGAGCCAGCTTGGGCGGCGTTTTGCGCACGGTAGCCAAGCCTAGCGCTTGCATCGCGCGGATGTATTGCCAGCCAATGTCAAACTCATAAGGTTTCACCGAGAATTTAGCGCTGGTCGCATAGGTGTGGTGGTTGTTGTGCAGCTCTTCGCCGCCAATCAAAATGCCCCAAGGCGACACATTGGTGGCCGCATCTTGCGATTCAAAATTGCGGTAGCCCCAGTAGTGGCCAATGCCGTTGATCACGCCTGTGGCAAGCACAGGAATCCAGAGCATTTGAATCGCCCAAATCGTCAGGCCAATCGCGCCAAACAATGCCAAATTGAGCACCATCATCAAGCCCACGCCTTGCCAGGTGTAGCGGGAGTACACATTATTTTCTACCCAATCAGTGGGGCAACCATGGGTGTATTTCGCATGCGTCTCGGGGTTGGCCGCTTCGGCTTGATACAACTCCGTGCCGGTGAGCAAGAGCGCTTTCAAGCCACGGGTTTGCGGGCTGTGTGGGTCTTCCTCGGTTTCGCATTTGGCGTGATGCTTGCGATGTACGCCCACGAAATCGGCCGTCTTCATGCCGGTGCCTACCCACAGCCATGCGCGGAAAAAGTGCGACATGATGGGGTGCAAATCTAAAGCGCGGTGCGACATGGCGCGGTGCAAATAAATCGTCACGGCTGAGATCGTGATGTGCGTGGTAAAGAGCGTGTAGAGCACGATCTGCCACCAAGAAGCCTCCGAGAGGCCATGCGCCATCCACTGAATCAAAGCTTGCGCGGCGGTGTTGTCTAAAAATTGCATAAACCCTCTTAAATGGAGAATTGTCAAAAGATGTGACGATTTTACCCTGCCAGAGGGCTCAAAACCGCTATGGGCGAGCGCCTTCCATCGGCATGAGTGACGGGCGTTAGTGGCTTAATGACTATGATTATGAGAGCACTCTGCGCATATTTTATGCCGGCTAGAGGCTAATTTAGCTTAGAAATGCCGCCTTTTGCAGCAAGGCAGTTCAGTCAGCAGGGCATTCCACGGAATCCAACCAAAGCGTCTCGGGCGCAATGTCAATATCGCCGGGCCAGACCACGGTGCGATGAGCAATCTGAGCTTGTGCAAATAAAGCAGGGTTGCGAAGTGGAGAAAAGAAGGGGTAGCCAAGTAAAGCCGTCACATCAAAGCGGCGAATGCTCGAATCGCTGAACTCTAGAACCAAGCTTTGGTTCTGTGCATCGAGAAGCCGAATGGGTCTGGGGTGATTCATCGCGACTTGCCGTTAAACATTGAAATCGTGGGCATGCATTATTTTAAGGCCACCGTGCGATTTCGCGTGGCAGGTCTGCAAGCGGCTGGTTCAGCCGCAAGGGCAGCTTCGCCGCCGGCCTTGCACTGGCTGGCGGCGAAGAGCAAAAAGGCCATTCACTGACCGGAACGCACCAAACGAGCAGACCAACCAAAGTACTTATCACCGAGGTAGCCATAGCCTTCGTTGAAATTGACGCCCAACGCGCCGTCTGAATAGCCCGAATACGGCGAGGCAGACCACGTTGCGCCGCTAGACAAGTTCAAATTGACATCTGGGAAATGTGTGGCACGAATCGCTGGGTTGCTGGCTGTTGCCAGCGCAATGCTGCGCAGCTCAAATCGGTCTGGCATGCGCCAATTGCGAAAGCCACAAAGCGCTTGGCCTGCGGGCAGTGCGTTGACGGCGGTGGTATAGGCTTTGGTGTTGCATTTGCTGGGGTCGGCCACGCCATTACAAACGGCTGCTGCACCGTCAGTCTCCGTGCCAGCATTGCCACCATTCGTTGCGAAATTGTCATCAAACCAAGTGAAGCTGGCCGTGTAGTGGCGCAGGGCGCTGGTCTCATGCTTGGTTTTAACTTCCCAAATCAGGCCCGATTGGTTGTCTTTGATGCATTCCCAGCGGGTGCCGGCGGCGTTGCTGCCGGTGTCTGCCCAAGTGGCGGCTTGAATCGCCAGCGGCTGGCCGTCTGCGCCCAAGCGGGTGTAGTTCCCGATGTTTGCAGTCGTGCCGCTGTTGGCCAACACGCCGGTGGGCGCGAAGGAGGTGCGCTGATGCTGCGCGTCACTGAGCCGCTCTCGCCAGTGGAGGCAGTCGCTCCTAAAGTGACGATGAAGCTGCCGGTGTTGGCATAGGCTTTGAACTGAGGCGTGGTAAAGCTGGCGGCATTGCTGATGCTAATCACTGGCGAGCCATCGCCAAAATCCCAGCGCACTTGCGTGACCGTAGCACCTGCGGGCACAGTGCCGGTAAGCGCGACGTTGGATGACAAGCGCACTTCTTGCCCAGCGATGGGGCTGGCGGTGTTGGTATCAATCGAGGCGGTGAGTTGGTAGCTGGGCGTGCCGCCCGTGCTGCTCGTGCCCCCGCCGCCGCAAGCGGCCAGCAATGCCAGAGCAGCGGCGCTGGCCAAGCCAGTGGCCCAGCGATGAATTTGGGTTTTTACAGAATGCGCAGGGCGCAGCCGTGCGTCAATCGGCTGGGTAATTAAGCTGGCTGGCTGGCTGGGCAAGAAAAATGCCAGCTTCTGGGGTGCGTTGCATGAAGTGTCTCCATTGGATAAAAAGGGCGCTCTGAATGTAACATGGCGCGGCGTTTTTGTAAGCAGATGCACTGTATTCGATTTGAAAAAGCATCTAGACACCACAAAAATAATAGCACTTCACGCAGTAAATACGCCGGCTGCAGGCCGATTTTTCTTATAAAACTTCAGCGTTTCTGCTCAAACCTTGCCACCAGCCCCTGATGCTGCGCTGGCCACGCGGCGAGCGCCTGCGCATCGCCACCGAACTCTTTGCGCAAGAAGGCCAGCATCAGCTCGCGGGTGGCTTTTTTGACTTGCGGGTTGAGCGCTTCGCCGCCCGTGCCCAAGCGGTCGGTGAACATGCTATGGCTGCCACCCGTGAACACGGCCAGCAGCTTGCTCGATCCCGAGCCAGCAGCTTCGTACACGGCCACGCGGTCTTGCGCGCCTGAGTAGTAGCCGGGGATCTTGATTTCATCGCCGGTAGCGGTGATGTGCAGGTTGGGCACGCGGATGCTGCCCACAATCGCTTTCGGATCGCCTTCGCCATAAAACGGCGGCGCGCTGATGATCACGGCGGCTTTGATGCGCGGGTCGGTCAAATCGAGCAGCTTGCCATCGCGCTGCACGCGCGCGCCTGCAAGCAGCAGGGTGGTGTTGGCGCCATACGAATGGCCGGCGGCTGCAATGCGGTTGGTGTCGATTTTTTGCTTCAAATCGGCGTCCGAGAGCACTTGATCGAGTGCAAAGCGCATGTCTTTGGTGCGGTCAATCGCCTCGGTATCTTTGGCGGCTTCTTGCAAGCGGCCCACCATTTGAACTGGGTTGCCAAACCACAGGCTGCGGTCGCTGCCTACATGCTGCACATGCAGCGCGGCGATGCCGTTGGCAGCGAGGTATTTGCCAATGTAGCTATAGCCCTCGCGCGAGCCGCCGATGCCGTGGGAGAAGATCACCAGAGGCGCTTTCTGTGCAGTATCCATGGGCAAATACAAGCGTGCTGGTACTTGGCGCTGGCGCTGCTCATCCGTCCACTGCAGATCACGCACCTCATGTGTGCTCGCCTCGGGCATGCCCACTGCTGCTGCGAGCGCTTGCGTGCGCGAAGTGGCGCGGCTGTCCCACGCTTGTTGTTGGCTGCTGTTGGCGCAGCCCATCAGGAGCAATGAAGCAGCAAGGGCGCTCAGCGCTGTGATGCGCAAACTGGCGCGTGAAGAAAAAGGCATGGCAGGCAATCTCGGATTAGGCGTTGTATTGCCTTGGCAGACTAATACCCTCGCAGATAAGTTCCGCACCGCATGTTTCAAGCCTAGCGTTTGGGCAAATCAGTCTATTTGGCGGCCATGGGCATCGGTTTGATCGCGCCGCAGTTCGCGCCTAGAAACTTGCCACTGGTTTGCATGTCCATGCTTTCTTTTTTACCGCCCTGCACGGTGTTGATACGCATCTTGCCGCTGTAATGATCAGCATCGGCAAACACGATTTGGCCTTGACCATCACCGGGCGGATTGGTGCATTGAAAGCTGAAATCATGGGTTTTGCCGGATTGCGAAAATTTGTAGGTGCAGCCTTGGCGCTGCTCCACCGGTGGGCGGGCGGCCATCTCGGGCGTGATACAAATTTTGAGCACCGTGGCCCCGCCCGCGCCCATGCTCATATTCACGCCTTGCTTGGCCATCATCTCCTCCATTTGCTTGCGCTGCGCTGGCGGCATCGAAGCCATCATTTTTTGCGCCTCTTCCATTTGCTTGGCCAGTTGCGGATTGGTGGGGGACGACATTTTGCTCGTCATCTCCCACAAACCGGGTTTGGTGCTGCTTTGCGCAAAGGCTGCGCCAGATAAACACATGATCGTGATCAAAATCGATTTACGCATCAGAACTCTCCAGAAATGGTCATCTGCGCATTCTCGCTAAACACCCCGCCGTTGCCAAGTCATACAAGCACCTCCAAGTGTGATGAAATCACGGCATGAGCTTGTTTTTACCCATCGCCATCACCCCCGGAGACCCAGCAGGTATCGGCCCTGAGATTGTGGCCAAGGCATTTCGAGATGCACCCGAGGTGCTGGCGGGATGCTTCGTGCTGGGCGATGTGGGCTTGATGCAGCGGGCGGCGGATTTGATTGGCGGCATTGCGGTGCGCAAGTTGTCTGCGTTGAGCGAAGTTACCTCTGGCTCAGCCACCGATATTCCTGCGCTCAATTTACTATCAAAAGATGAGCATATTGCGCAGATTCCATACCGGCTAGTCAGCGATTTGGCTGGAAAATTCTCTGCCCAATGCGTGCGTGAGGCCACGCGCATGGCGTTGCGTGGCGAAGTCGCTGCTTTGGTGACTGCACCGATTCACAAAGAGGCTTGGGGCGCAGCGGCTATCCCGTTTCCCGGCCACACAGAATTGCTTCAACACGAGGCTGCTGCGTTTGCTCATCTGCCTATCAGCGACATGCCCGTGCGCATGATGCTCGCCAACGATGAGTTGCGCACGGTGCTCGTGAGCATTCATGTGAGCTTGCGGGATGCGATTGAGCGCGTAACGCGGGCCAACGTATTGCAAACGATTCAGATTGCGCATGCCGCGCTATTGCAATCCCTTGGCCGCGCGCCGCGCATTGCAGTGGCAGGCTTGAACCCACATGCTGGCGAAGGCGGCTTATTTGGCAGCGAAGAGATCGAGCACATCTTGCCTGCCATCCAAGCTGCAACTGCCCAAGGCATCGATGCAAAAGGCCCCTACCCGCCAGACACCATCTTCATGCAAGCGCGAGGCTTCAAAAAGTTTGACGTGGTGATCGCGATGTACCACGACCAAGGCTTGATCCCGGTGAAATACTTGGGTGTAGAACAAGGCGTGAACGTGACGCTGGGCCTGCACAATGGCCAAGGTCGCGCACTGATCAGAACCAGCCCCGATCACGGCACGGCCTTTGATATTGCGGGGCAAGGCATTGCAGATGCGAGCAGCTTGATTGAAGCGGTGCGGCAGGCCAAGGCAATGATCCTGTAGCCTTTGCGTTGACCTGCACGGCTAAATCGGCGGATGCAACACCTCTTGCGTCAGCCGATCCAAATTCTGCTCATTCGCAGGCTCAATGATGTGCGCCGCCTTGCGCGCGAACTCATCGCTCTCCAGCACCTGCTCCCAAGAAACGAGTGTGCCTGCCGCGCTAGCCGCAAGCTCAATGCTGAGCAGAAACTTCGGTTCGCCCACATGCTGCACCACCACCCGATGCGGCACCGCCACTTCAGCAAACACATTCTCGTTGGCGTAATTCGTGCCGCCGGGTGCATGCATGATGAACGACCAGCGCCCACCCGTTTTAAATTCGCACACATGAAACGTATTGGTAAACCCTGCCGGCCCCCACCAACGCGCTAAGCGCTCGGGTGTGCTGATGGCGGCAAAGACTTGCTCTACAGATGCAGCAATTTCACGCGAAGTGCTGAATGTGTAGCTCATGCTTCAAATTTCTTTTGATTCATTGAGCCTACTTTGCCACAAACTGCGTCATAGATAGAAGCATGGCTGCGATTCTGGTTGCTTTTCGATTTTCAACCCATCCACCCAGTCGATAGCGTCCATACCGCCGTTGCAATCAACAGCAGCCCCACCGTTCGGGCTACGGCTTTTTGATTGCGTTCGCTGTGACGCAGCCAGTCGCGAAACTGCACAGCAGTCAGCACGACTACACCATAGATTGCGATTTGCGCTATCGCGCCGAGCAACCACAGGATGATCGATTGCGCGACCAGTGAACCGTAGTCCGGTTTGAGAAATTGGGGAAACACTGCAATCATGAAAACATAGGCTTTGGGGTTGAGCAAGCAAGTGGTCATAGCCCGCGCAAAAGTGCGCCATGCGCTGATGCGCGGGTGCTCACCTAGCTCGCTCAATGCGCCGGGAGAGCGCATCATGGAGTAACCCATCCATGCCACATACAGCGCGCCCGCAAGCAGCAATCCATTGAACGCTACGGTTGAGACCTGTAGCAAAAGCCCAATGCCCAGCGCGCTGATGAGCACATGCGCTCCCCCGCCCGCCACGCTGCCCGCCACTGCTGCAAACCCAGCGCCTCGCCCATTGACCAAGCTGCTGCTTAAAGCGAATGCCATCTCCACGCCGGGCACAGCGATGATGCCTGCAACGAGAACAAAGTAGAGCCAGTAGTGGCTGGTGTGAGTGATGTGAAGCCATTCCATGATGCCGCCCAAAACCGTTCACGCACTCAAAGCCGGTCGAGAAGATGCTCGCGAAAACTCCATGATCCAGTTGGTTTCCCACGTCTTTCCCCCGTCCTGTGAAAAAGCCTGCTCCCATTTGGGACTGTCCGACTGGGGAATCGACCACATGAAGCGCACCACGATGGGCTTGCCCTCAAAAGTATCCTTTGCGATGAAGATGCCCACTCCGCCGTCGAACGTGCCGACTACCGGAACATCCAGCGCGCCGGGTGTACGGGCATCCAGCCACCAGATCGACCAATTCTTCGTCTTGGCATCGTATGAGCGCAGCGTTGCAGCGCGATAAGTCCCACTCGGGAGGTGCAACAGGTTGTCGTCCACGTTGCCAAAGCCACCCAAAATCTTCTTGACAACAGTGTAGCCAGAGAATGTTTCCCATTCTGTGCACTGCGCAAGCCTGACTTTGAGCCGACGGTGCGCGACGTTCCATTCACCGATGAAAAAATCGAAGTCGCTTGGGCAGTGAGGTTCGGGGGCTAAAAACATAGGGCTTCCTCAGGTGAGTTGGTATTGAAATTCGAGCTTAATTCACAATACACGACACTTTATGTCATGTATTTAAAATAAACTCATTGCTATGCAAGCCAGCCGCCTCTTGTCCATCATGATGCTTTTGCAAGCGCGCGGGCGCATGTCGGCCTCCGCGCTTGCGCAGGCGCTGGAGGTGTCGGTGCGCACAATTTTGCGTGATGTAGATGAACTGTCTGCAGCCGGTGTGCCGATTTGGGGAGATCGGGGCCGAAATGGTGGCTTTCAGCTCAAAGAAGGCTGGAGCACCCAATTGACGGGCCTGACCGAGCTCGAAGTGCAGGCGCTGTTTTTGGCGGGCTTGCCTAGCGCTGCCACTGAGCTGGGTTTGGGTGCTGCAGCCACATCGGCACGGCTCAAAATGATGGCGGCACTGCCCATTGAATGGCGCGATCAGGCCAACACCGTGGCCAGCCGTTTGCATATTGACCCGGTTGATTGGTATCGCAGCGCCGAGACGCCGCATGCCCTGCAAGAAGCAGCCAGTGCCGTATGGGGCGGTGTACGCATTCACGTTCAATACCAAAGCTGGCGCGGCCTGTCCAAGCGTGAACTTGAACCCTTGGGCTTGGTGCTCAAGGCGGGCACTTGGTATCTGGTGGCGCGAACGCTAGGAAAAACCACTATCCTCACATTTCGCCTAGCCAATATTCAGTCGCTAGAGCGCACGCAAAAGCGTTTCAAACGTCCCGCGCGTTTTGACTTGGCCCAGCACTGGCATGCCAGCACCCAACGCTTTGAGGCCGAACTCTACAAGCACAGCGCCCTTATCGCGGCATCGCCGCGTGCACAAACATGGTTGGCCAATGGTCGCGTGAACGCAGTGGCATTACCCCAAGCGACATCCTCAGAGCGCTTACCCGCTGGTTGGCAAATATTTTTTCTACCCATCGAGTCGATAGAGCACGGCGTGCGCCAATTGCTAGGCTTTGGCGCAGAGGTGAAGTTGCTCGATCCACCAGCGCTCCATGCCGCTCTTCAACAAGAGCTGTTGCGGTTGAATGCTTTGTATCAGCCCGGTTAAACCTAAATCCGGCAGTTGGACGCACCCAAGTGTGCCCTTGGCGGGCGCTGCGGGTAGGCGCGACAACGCAGCGCACTCTTGTGCGCAAGGCGAAGCAACGCTTGCGCAGTGCTTGCCAAGGGTGCAATTGGGTGCGTAGCGATCTCACCCACAAGGTGAGTGGATCGAATGCAAAAAAAATCAATCACAGCAAGGCTTAGAATACGAAAATTAGCGGTCAACTGCCGGATTTAGGTTAAATGATGCGATTGGCGCGGGATGATCACTTCGCTGCAAACTGCGCCGGATCATAGAAAAAAGTCTCTTGCGCGATTTGCTCACCTTCCCAGCGCTGATAGGCCAGCTCTTCGATGCGGCTTTGCTTGCCATCCAGCCATTGAAACTCAAACACCCAGCGGATCACCACATGATTGCCGTTGACGAAGACAGGTTGCACGCAGGTCGATTCAACGGATTTGACACGCGCCATCGTGGCACGCTCTTTGGCGGCCAAGATATCCCTGCCCTGCCTTGGCTCGGACATATTTTCTTGCATGCTGGCCTGCGTCGTGTAGAACTCTTCAATGGCTTCTGTATGCGCGCCTTCGACCACGCGGGCGATGAATTGGTCTAAGGTTTTCTGAGTTGGCATAGATTTTCTCCTTACTTTTCAAGATTGGATTTTGTGAGGGCGTTGGCCTTGCTCAATCCACTGCGCGTAAAAATCAATTTTTTCGTCGATCAACACCAAAGCTTGCTGCCATTCCGCAATTTTTTCTTCAATCACCACTCTGTGCTCGCGCAGCATGGCCTGCGTAGGCTCTAGCGTGCTGGCACCTTGCTGCGCCAGGCGTGTGTACTCGCGCAGCTGCGCAATCGACATGCCACTTCGGCGCAGCTTGTCCATCAGAGCGATCCAGCTAACATGCCTTTGACTGTACACGCGCCGCCCGCCCCCATCGCGCGGAACACGCGGCAGCAAACCTTGCGCCTCATACCAGCGCACGGTGTGAATGCTATGACCCGTTTGCAGAACAAATGAACCAATGAGCATTCGAGTTGAAGATACAGAGGGCATAGGCTGATTGAAAGATGAGAATTGCGGGCGTGTTCAGGGTTTAATTTCATGAACCGGATTGTGCAAACCATACTTGCTCGACATGGAGCGTGTCGAGGTATTCACGAACTTTGGCGATCTTGCCATCGCGTATTTGCATCCATGCGTGGTATTGCTGGTCATAGACTCGTCCGTCTTTCAGTTCACCATACGAGGTCACTTGCAAAGCCACTTGATCGCCCTCTGCGATGCAACTCTGAACATCCATCTTCAAACCACTTTTGAGCCGCGCCAGCATGCCAGTGAAAACTTTCTCGATTTGCGGCTTAGAAAATTCACCCGTCACCCGCCCTGTTGCAGCTTTGCCAAGAATCCAAAAAGTCGCGTCCTCCGTCATGGTCGCCATCACCCCTGTGATGTCATTGGCGGTGAAGCGTTCATAAAACTGCTTCGCCACTGCCTTGTTCTGTTCAATATCCATGCTTATTTCTCCAATCGATCACGCGCACAATGCAGCGTGTGATCGGATTGGAATTCATAGAGTGCGCTCTAGGTCAAGGCCCTTGCAAAATAACTCAAAGACACACAGGCTCTACCGCACAACAATATCAAAATGCATCACATCTTCTCGCGCACCCAGCTTGGTATAGAGCGCAATCGCAGGCTGATCGCCATAGTCAGCCTGGATGTAAATCACCCAAGCACCGCATTCGCGCGCAAGTGGCTGCAAGGTTTCGATCAAGGCGGTGGCGATACCTTGCCTGCGGTACGCCTCATCAACTGCTAAATCGTAGATATAAATCTCACTGCGCTGCTGCTCGATTTTTTGCAGCTCGTAGGCCACCAAGCCACCGACTACTTTTTCTTCTACCACTGCTGCGATGACGAATACATCGTCTTTGACCAAAAGCTTCGCAAGATAAGCTACATCGGGTCGTTTGGCGCTCCATTCGTCAACGGCTTCAAAGGCCGCGCCAAACATATCCATCAAGCTGAGCACGAGATGCGCATGCTCAGGGCGCAGGCGTAGGATGGAAAAAGTGATGCTCATCCTTGCCGCCTGCTCAAGCCTTTTCAGCCAACGCTTTGAGCTTGCTCAAGCCATCCGCAAAGTCGTTGCCGATCATTTTGTCCATGTTGATGAACACACCCATGAGCTTGCCGATGAACGGCTGCTTGGCATGCATCGCCCACGTTATGCGCGTGCTGCCGCCCTCGGGCGCGATGCTGTAGATCACTTCGTTTTGCGCAGCAAAGGGTTTGAGCATGGTCAAGCGCATCGCTACTTCGCTGGGTGCGCTGCTGCGGATGATCTCAACTGAGCCACTGCCGACTTGACTGTTGCCCAAAAAATCATTGCGCGCGCCCACACCGCTGACTGGGCCGCTGTAGGAGTTGCTCATCTGCGGGTCTTTGGCGGAATACGGACTCCAGCGTTCAAACTCGCGCGGGGTATTGATGATGGCGTGTAGCTTCTCAGCGCTGGCGGCGATGAGCTGACTGCGGCTCACCGTCATATCATCGGGCCGGGTGCTGGCATAGATCAAGAGGGCTGCAATGGCTAAAGCCAAGAAGACAAGAATCGTGGTCAACATACAAGTCTCCTTAGAAAATTCATAGCGTTTTCGCCAACGCTTCCAATTGATCGGCAGCAATGCCCCAACCTCCATGAAAACCCATCTTCACATGCTCCTGCATGTCGGCCTCATTCCAGTGATGCGCTCGGGCGATG
>JAYVJQ010000288.1:0-3216 GCA_043769055.1 Allobrachymonas sp. | reverse complement strand
ACCAAGCCCAGCCCTTTGTGTTTGCCCCTCATGGTGGAGAGGCTACGCGAGAAAATGAGTAACGAAAAGTTGGCCGAACGGCTCGATCGCATCTTATTCGACGCAGAAAGTACAGAAAAACTGTAACGCCCACCTGACCACTCTTACAAGCCGTCATTGGCTTGTAACGCAGTGCGCGGATAAGGTGGAGTGATGGAATCTTCTATTGAATTACTCAGCAGTTGGTGGCAGCGCACGCTGGATGTGTTTGGCGTGCTCGCAGGCCACGCCTCGATTGCGCTTGAAGCAGCGGCGTGGCCAGCGCTAGCGCAAATTCCGCCTGTCGTGTGGCTCGGCGCAGCGTTGTGGGCGATGGTGCGCGCCGCAGATCGCGTGCAGCTCTGGGGCGGCATGCGCAGCAGCGCTTATGCAGGCTGCGGTGCGCTTCTGGCCTGCGGCCTCGCGCTGCAAGGCTGGCTGCCCCAGGCGCTGAAATCATTGCAAGTGCATCAACTCTTAGAGTTGGCGCTGGGCTGGGTGCTGTTCACCCTAGGCCAGCGCATGGATGCGCGCTGGCTCATGCGCAACAAGGCGCTGGCGATCACGGCGGTGCTGGAGTTCGCACTCACCGCAGCTGCATTGGCGTGGCTACTGTTGGCCTTGGGCTTACCTTGGCTGGCTGCAGTGGCAGCGGGCTTAGTGGCCGCGCACAGCTCACCTGTGATCTTGGCCAGCTTCATGCACGAGTGGCGCGCGGATGGGCAGATCAGCGCGCGCGCGCTGCATTTGGGCGGTATCAACACCTTGCTGGCGGCCCTGAGTTTGCCGATGCTGCTGGCGCTGGGCGAGGCTTGGCAGCAAAGTGCGGGTTCGTCTGCGGTGCAAGGCTGGCGCGCTTTGCCGTTTATTCAGAGAAGTGGCTGGGAGCTGGCCGAGCCTTTGCTGCTGCTTTTACTGAGTTTGGGCGTGGGCACACTTTTTGGCCGTTTGCTCAGCAGTACTAAGCGTAGTGCAAAAACAGCCCAGCATGCAAGCCTTGATCTTAATCGTGGCCTTGCGCTGGTGGCAGCTGCCTGCGTGTGCGCAGGGCTGGCGCAGTGGTGGGGCGCGCCTGCATGGGCAGCATGTTTAGCGCTCGGCCTCTCGCTGCGCGCGCGTGCGAGTTTGCCAGCCGTGAGCTTGACCAGCTTACCGGGGCAGGGCTTGCAAGCGGGTATCACGGCTTTGGCGCAGTTGTTGTTGTTTGCGCTCTCGGCTTTCAGCTTGGTGGCTTTGATTTTGCAAGGCACGAATAGCTTGGTGCAATTGGAAGTGGCAGTTGGCCTGATGATTCCTCTCGTGGCCTTGGTGCTGCTGGTGCGCTTGTGCGGCAAGCTCTTGGTGTGTACGCTCACTGCGCGCTGGGCGGGCCTGCGCTGGCAGCAGGGCTTTGCGTTGGGCTTGATGATGCAGCCGCTCTCCATGACGGGCCTTGCGCTTTTGCTGCTGGCTTGGCCTGTGCTGCTGGCGGCTGATGCGCAATTGGCCCTCTCTTTGTGCATTGCGCTTTTTTTAAGCGATGCGATTGCGCCGCGCGCGCTGCGCTACTTGCTGCTGCGCTGCGGAGAGATTGCTGAGGAGCCCGATATTGCAGGGTTGAACAGTCGCAACAGCACGCAGCCCACGCGCGTGGATACCTCGCAAAATCCGCCCACCTTGCCGCCGGATTTTCCACCCGACTTTCCGCCCTCGGTCTCGCCATACCCCGTGCGCAAACCTGTGACCATTGAGCCCGCACGGCCATTACCCGGCTTTGCGCCGCACTACACCTGATCATGACCGCACCTCACCCCCTCGTCTTCACGCCTTCGCAACCCTTCACCGTGGGCGTGGAGTTAGAGTTGCAACTCTTGCATGCACGCGAGGGCACGCTCTCGCGCGATGCGCCGGATTTGATTGCACTCCTGCATCGCAAAAGCGATGGCGAGATGCGCTTCAAGCCTGAGATCACTGAGAGCATGATCGAGCTTAACAGCAGCGTGCACCATCAGCACGACACGCTGGTGCAAGAGCTGCGCGAGCTGCGCACGCGCACCGTGCAAGCGGCTGATCAGCTCAATATTGCGGTGAGCGGCGGCGGCGCGCATCCGTTTGCGCTGTGGCGCGAGCGGCGCATTTATCCCACTGATCGCTTCTTGCAAGTCTCGCGCCTGTATGGCTATTTGGCCAAGCAATTCACTGTGTTTGGCCAGCATGTGCATGTGGGCGTGGGCTCGGGTGATTTGGCGATTGAGCTCACCCAGCGGCTCTTGCCCTACATTCCGCATTTCATCGCGCTCTCAGCGGCCAGCCCGTTTGCGCAAGGGGAAGATACTGCGTTTGAAACCTCGCGTCTGCATGCGGTGGCGATGTTTCCGCTCTCAGGCCATATGCCGCGCTTGAAAGACTGGGATGATTTCAATGCGTATTTTGGTGAGATGCAAAGCTACGGCATTGTGGAGAGCATCAAAGATTTTTATTGGGATATTCGCCCCAAGCCGGAATACGGCACGGTGGAGGTGAGAATTTTTGACACGCCGCTCACGGTGGAGATGGCTGCTGCTCTAGGCGCATTGGTGCAAACGCTCGCCGTGCATTTGCTCAATTCCGATTCTGAAAAAGCCAAGCCCGTGGGCGATCTGGCCAGCACCCGCGTGTATGGCTACAACCGCTTTCAAGCCTGCCGCTTTGGCTACTGGGCGCAATTGGCAGATCCGCACACCAAGCAGAGCTATCGCTTGGGTGCGAATTTGTTGGAGTTGCTAACCCGCCTCATGCCCGTGGCTGCACAACTGGGCACAGTGCGGCCCCTGCTGATGCTGCAAGAGTTGACGATTGCGCAGCAAAACGGCGCAAGCTGGATGCGCGCGATGCAGGTGCAAACCGGCGATATGCGCGAGACGGTGATTCAGCAGGCAGAGTTGTTCAGGGGATCAGGCGTGGCGGTTACGCAAGCTGAACAGCCCAGTGCTGTGCAACCCGCGCGCCAAGAGCCTAAGCTCGAATTGGTTCAAGCGGGGTAAATGCCGCCCAAGATGCGCGGGCCGCGAGCGCCCGTCACACTCGTCAAAGGCAACGCAATTCGCTCCACGCATTGTTTAGCCAGCCATGCAAAGGCAGTGGCCTCCACATCTTGTGGCGGCAAGCCGCGCTCGGCGCTGCGGATGATTTTGGTGTGTGGCATCAACTCTTGCAGGCGCTGCATCAGCGCGGTATTGA
>JAYVJQ010000287.1:0-4416 GCA_043769055.1 Allobrachymonas sp. | reverse complement strand
GCATAAAAATGCGCCACCAAACATGAGCAGCGGCAGAATGGCTTGCGGCAGCAGCGCGCTAATGGCCAAAGCCGCAGGCACGAGAATCATCTTGTTAATCGCCGAGCCTTTGGCCACGGCCCACACCACCGGCAACTCCCGCTTGGCCGCCACGCCGGCCACCTGCTCCGCATTCAGCGCCAAATCATCGCCGAGCACGCCCGCCGTCTTTTTGGCAGCCACTTTGGTCATCACCGCCACGTCGTCGAGCAAGGTGGCGATATCGTCTAAGAGGGCGAGAAGGGAAGAAGCCATGCTGTGAAGTTTTTATTGAAAAGTGAGATTTTGCCGCAGATCAATGACACATTATTGCTTCGGCTCGATAATGTATTAACCGTTCGCCCTGACCCTTCGATACCTCAGGACAGGGCTGCGCGTATCGAAGGGCTTGCGGGGGCTTCGATACCTCAGCCCGAACGGAAACTTCAGACTTCATCGTTCCGGATCAATAGAAGCAGTTCAAAGCAAGCGAACTTTGACCGCCTTGCCCTTAATCCGCGCCCCACCCAGCCGCTGCGCGATTTGCGCGCCGAGCTTGCGCTCCACGGCCACGTAGGTTGAAAACTCGTTCACCGTGATCTTGCCGACCTGCTCGCGGGTGTAGCCCAAGTCTGCCGTCAAAGCGCCCAGCACATCGCCGGGGCGGATTTTTTCTTTGCGGCCACCTTGGATGTAGAGCATGGCCATGGGCGGCAGCAGAGGCGCGTTGCTCGTGGGCGTGAGTTCGGCCAAGTTGCTCCATGTGGTCTCGCGGCCTTGCAGCAGCTCGATCTTGCCCACATTGCCCATCTCATCCATGCTGGCAATATTGAGCGCGAGGCCACTCTCGCCAGCGCGGCCCGTGCGGCCAATGCGGTGAATGTGAATTTCGGCATCGGGCGTCACATCCACATTGATCACCGCTTGCAGATTGGCAATATCCAAGCCCCGCGCCGCCACATCGGTGGCCACCAAGATGCTGCAACTCTTGCCCGCAAACTGCACCAGCACCTGATCGCGCTCGCGCTGCTCCAGCTCGCCATAGAGCGCGAGCGCTTGATACCCTTGCGCTTGCAAAAAAGTTTCTAGTTGCTTGCATTGCGCTTTGGTGTTGCAAAAAGCCAGCGTACTCTCGGGCCGGAAATGCGCAAGCATTTGCGCTACTGCGGCAAAGCGCTCATTGGCATTTGCGCCACGCCGGCTGTCGCCCGAAATTTCATACCAGCGCTGCTCAATTTGGTTGCCCGCATGTTGCAGCTCCACCTTGATGATTTGCGGGCTGCGCATGAATTGCGCCGAGAGCTTGGCAATGCCTTCGGGATACGTGGCAGAAAACAGCAAAGTTTGTCTCTCCTTAGGGCATTGCTTGGCCACCACGGTGATGTCGTCAAAAAAGCCCATATCGAGCATGCGATCGGCTTCATCGAGCACCAAGGTATTGAGCGCATCAATAGATAAGCTGCCGCGCTCCAAATGATCCATCACACGCCCGGGTGTGCCCACCACGATGTGCGCGCCATGCTCCAGCGAGGCCGTTTGCCCGCGCAGGGGCACGCCGCCGCAGAGGGTGACGATTTTGATATTGTCTTGCGCGCGCGCCAGCCTGCGCAGCTCAGCAGCCACCTGATCGGCCAGCTCGCGCGTGGGGCAGAGCACCAAGCTTTGCACGGCGAAGCGGCGCGGGTTCAAATTGGCCAGCAGCGCCAAGGCAAATGCGGCGGTTTTTCCACTGCCTGTTTTGGCCTGCGCGATCAAATCTTTGCCCAAGAGCGCAAGCGGCAAGCTGGCCGCTTGGATGGCCGTCATCTCGGTGTAGCCCAGCGCGGTGAGATTTTCTAAGGT
This sequence comes from Allobrachymonas sp., assembly GCA_043769055.1. GTDB lineage: Bacteria > Pseudomonadota > Gammaproteobacteria > Burkholderiales > Burkholderiaceae_C > JANMDU01. The sequence goes on along the minus strand of JAYVJQ010000287.1, from coordinate 2,556 downwards.
GGCAGGCGAGAGGCTGAGCTGGTTGAAGCTGGTGTTGGGCGTTGAAGTGGTCATGCAGCGATTATCAACTCCCAACTTATTGACCCTAGCAAATAAGTATTGAAGCTATCGATTCAGAAAAGGATTAATCCAAAGACAGGAACACAGAATACACAGAAATACGCAGAAAGCACAGAAAAAAGTCAAAACAGTGTGGCTGATTTTTTGTGTTTTCTGCGCCATTTCTGTGTATTCTGCGTTACGGATTTTTCGAAGATATTGACAGCTCGTTGAACATGCCAATAAGTCCCACCGCATGAGGAGATAATTGAGAAATGTCTCTCCTCTCCCACCAACTCGAACTCCTCTCCCCTGCCCGCGATGCCGATATTGGCATAGAGGCGATTAACCATGGCGCGGATGCGGTATACATCGGCGGGCCGGGCTTTGGAGCGCGGGCTTCGGCTGCTAATAGCGTGCAAGACATTGAACGCCTTTGCACACATGCACACAAGTTCAACAGCAAAATTTTCATCGCGCTCAACACGATTTTGCGAGACGATGAGCTGGAAGGTGCGCGGCGCATGGCTTGGGATGTGTACCACGCCGGCGCCGATGTGCTGATCGTGCAAGACATGGCTTTGCTGGAGATGGATTTGCCGCCGATTCAGCTCCATGCGAGCACGCAAACCGATATTCGCACGGTGGAGAAAGCCAAGTTTTTATCCGACGTGGGCTTCTCGCAAATCGTGCTCGCGCGGGAATTGACGCTGCGGCAGATTGCTGAGATTTATGGTGCGATAGATCCAGAGCGCACAAAAATTGAGTTTTTCATTCACGGCGCGCTTTGCGTGGCCTACAGCGGGCAATGCAACATCAGCCATGCGCACACGGGGCGCAGCGCCAATCGTGGTGATTGCTCGCAGGCTTGCCGCCTGCCTTACGAGGTGAGAGACGCGCAAGGCCGTGTGGTGGCGCATGACAAGCATGTGCTTTCGATGAAAGACAACAACCAGAGCGACAACCTCGAAGCACTGATCAACGCTGGCGTGCGCAGTTTCAAAATCGAAGGCCGCTACAAAGACATGCAATACGTGAAGAACATCACGGCGCATTACCGCAAGCTGCTCGATGAAGTCATCGAAGCGCGCGAAGGCTCAGACATGCCGCTGGCGCGCGCCGCCAGTGGCCGCACCACTTTCAGCTTCACGCCCGATCCTGATCAAAACTTCAACCGCGAGTTCACCGATTATTTTGTGAATGGCCGCAAGGAGGATATTGGTGCCTTTGATACGCCAAAAAACCCAGGCCAAGCGATTGGCTGGGTGACTGCCGTGGGCGAGAAGCATGTTGATTTAGAACTCTCCAAGCCCGAGATGATTTTGCACAATGGTGATGGCCTGTGTTATCACACGCTGCACAAAGAGCTGATGGGCATGGCGATCAATCGCGCTGAACCACTCTCCAAAATAGGCGCGTGGCGTGTGTTTCCCAAAGACCCGATGGTGGGCTTCAAAGATTTACGCAAAGGCGTAGAGATCAACCGCAACCGCGACATGGATTGGGTGCGAACGCTAGAGAAAAAGAGCAGCGAGCGGCGCATCGGCTTGTGGGGCAAACTTGAAGTGACTGCGCAAGGCGTGGCCTTCACGCTCACAGATGAAGATGGCTTTTCAGGGCATTTTGAGCTGGTAGCCGGCATCGAATCCGCGCGCGATGCTATCAAAAACAAAGCTTCGCTTGTCTCTCAACTCTCTCGCTTTGGCAACACCGATTTTGAATTGCTTGATTTGAATGTGGATGATGCAGCGGATCTATTCATCCCCGCAAGCAGTTTGAACGCGCTGCGCCGCGAAGCGACTGCACGCCTAGAAACCGCTCGCGCGCAGGGCTACATTCGCCCCACCCGCTTGGCTGCCACCGAGCCGCCAGCAATCTATCCAGAAGACACACTCACGTATTTGGCCAATGTGTTCAACCAAAAAGCACATGACTTTTATGCCAAGCATGGCGTAAAAGTGATTGGCGCAGCTTACGAAAGCCACGATGAGGAAGGCGAAGTGAGCCTGATGATCACCAAGCATTGCGTGCGCTGGAGTATGAGCCTGTGCCCCAAGCAAGCCAAGGGAGTCACCGGTGTGCAAGGCACAGTCAAAGCCGAGCCGATGCAGCTCATCAACGGCAAAGAAAAACTCACCCTCCGCTTTGACTGCAAGCCCTGCGAGATGCATGTGGTGGGCAAGATGAAGACGTCTGTGAAGAACCTTCGCGCCAAGGAAATGACTGAATCGCCACTGCAGTTTTATCGTGCTCGGCCTGTTGCTGCTTGACGTTTACTACTCATTTGATAGCACTCTGCGCAGATTCTATGCCGGCTATGTGCCTCTTTTGCTTTAAATTTGTGCGTTCTACGATTTCTTACTAGCTAGCCGCTCGCCCATGTCACGGGGCGTGCGATGCGCTGCTCCGCTTGCACCTCGCGCAGATACGTTTGCGACGAGTTGAGATGGTTTGCGTCACGACCTTTCGTAGCGAACCACGCAAATAGCGAGCGCGAATGGCCGCGCTGCGCATCGC
>JAYVJQ010000286.1:0-3896 GCA_043769055.1 Allobrachymonas sp. | reverse complement strand
CCGCAAGTGCCATACGAGGCGGTGACTTCCAGCGGAATCTCCACCCGTGCAATCGGCGGCTCGCTTTTGACGATCACGCGCTTGGTTGCCGCATCGGGTAAAAAGTTGAAGATCAGCGATTTGAAGTTGAGCAACAAGCCATCGGGCATGGCGTTGTAGGGGCGCAGCGGCTCATCATCGAAGTCGGCGGGGTTTTTATCGGGCACATCGAACACGCTGCGATCCAGCAAAATATTGCCCCGTACCTCGCGCACGCCACGCGCTTGCACTTGCTTGAAGAGATCGTCAATGCGCTCGAGCACCAGCTTCGGGTCGCCACTGCCGCGCACGATCAAATTGCCGGTGAGCACACCTTGATCCAGCGTGCCGTCAATATAAACGCGGTTCTTCCAAATGAAATCTGCGCCGAGTTGATCGAGCGCAGCGTAAGTCGTGATCAGCTTCATCACCGAAGCGGGGTTGACCTGCACATCAGCGCGGTGACTGATGTGGGGCGAAGTCAGCGCTGCAGCGCTGGCAGTACCGCCGGGCAGCGCCTGCACCAGCACACTCACAGCATTCATGGGCACTCCTGCGCGCACCAGCAACTGCTGCACCGACCGGGGCAGCGGCTGCGCACAGGCAGCGCCTGCACCCAAGCTGATGCAAACAGTCAACCACTGAGTAATCAAGATGCGAACCAATAACATGCTGTGGATTATCCGTGCAGCGGCACAGTTTCAAGGATAATCAGTTCATCTTCATTTCGGAGCATTGCTTTGGATACCAGTCCCAGTTGCTGGCTTCCTCGCGGTTAGAGCCAAGCCCACATCAAGGGCGGGCTCAGGCGGCAGGAAGCGGCACACCCTTCGTTTAACCCGCCACAAGCTTTTAGTTGGAGCCGCCCCATGCTCAACATTTTTACGCTCGCCAATGGCCGCCTCTTCCAAGAAGAGATTGAGTCGCTTGAAGAGCTCACCAAATTCCAACCCGTCTGGGTGGATTTAGAGTCGCCCACGCCAGAAGAAAAGGCTTGGATCAAGCAGCACTATGGCCTGTCGATCCCCGATGATGCGATGGATGAAGACATCGAGGAATCGGCCCGCTTTTATGAAGCCGACAACGGCGATCTGCACATTCGCTCCGATTTTTTGATCGATGATGAAGAATCGCGCACCGAGCGCGTGGCTTTCATCTTGAACCTGAATAACGAGCAGCTCAAAAGCAAGGGCGTGCTGTTTTCTATTCACGAGCAAGATATTCCGATTTTTAGGCTCTTACGACTGCGCGCCCGCCGCATGCCCGGCCTGATTGAAGATGCGCGAGAAGTGCTGCTCAAGCTCTACGACGCCGATGCCGAATACTGCGCCGATGCGCTAGAGGGCATTCACGATGAGCTGGAAAAAGCCAGCAGCCAAGTCTTGAAAGGCGACGTGACCGATGCGCTGGCCGCCGATGTATTGGCCAACATCGCCAAGCAGGAAGATTTGAACGGCCGTATTCGTCGCAACATGATGGACACACGCCGCGCCTTGAGCTTCATGATGCGCAGCAAAATGCTATCGCCTGAGCAACATAACGAAGCGCGCCAAATTTTGCGCGACATTGATTCACTCGATTCCCACACCGCCTTCTTGTTTGACAAGATCAACTTCTTGATGGATGCAGTGGTTGGCTTCATCAACATCAACCAAAACAAGATCATCAAAATCTTCTCGGTGGCCAGCGTGGCGCTGCTGCCACCCACCTTGATTGCCAGCATCTATGGCATGAATTTGCAGTTCCCTGAGATTCAAGCTTTGGGCTCAGCCGCCTACCCGTATGTGGTAGCGCTGATGGTGGCTAGCGCCTTGCTGCCGATGTGGTATTTCAGAAAGCGCGGTTGGCTCAAAGGTTGACTTGTTGATATTATTTTGATAGCAAACTATGCTTATTTTATGCCGGCTAAACCCCGAAAGCGCTTCAAAAATTATCCTCCGAGGTTGAGCCAACGCCCGTGCTGGGCAAATAGGTAAAATACAGTTTGTTTTGTTTTGAATTTGATGAGGAATTGCGATGTCTGCCCCACACCACACCGATGAACACCAAGAGCCACAAGATGCGGTGGAGGCGATTGTGCCTATGATGCCTGTCGTGCTTCCCGTCGTCGGCGGCTTACTGATGTTGTTGCTGGCGTTTATCGCTGTGTTTTTGGCTTAAGCTAAGCCAACAGATTAGCCAACTGCATATGTCCAAAGCGCCCTTGTGGCGCTTTTTTCTTGGAGCAACTGATCCAGTGGCAATTGCGGATGCTGCTCATCCAAACGCGCCGTATGCTGAGCGCGGCGCAGCTGACGGTAGGCATTCGCTACTTGCTCGCCAAGAGGTGCGGGCAGCAGGCCTGCCTCTTGTGCGGCCAGCAGCAGGGCGATATTGCCGCTGTTGGCTTGCAGACTCGCGTGTTGGCGGGCGTGGGCCAATACGAGATATTGCACGGCAAACTCCACATCGACCATGCCGCCCGCGCTGTGTTTGACATCAAAACGCTCGGCGGGAATGCGATGCGCCTGCGCCACACGAGAGCGCATGGCCAGAATTTCGGCTTTCAACGCAGCGTTGTCTCGCTGCGCTGTGATGACTTGTGTGCGCACTTGCTCAAAGCGCATGGCCAGCGCGGCCGATGCCCACACGCAACGCGCGCGCGTCATGGCTTGATGCTCCCAAGTCCACGCGGTGTTGCTGCCGCGCTGAGTTTGGTAATTCTCAAAGGCTTCCATGGACGTGACGAGCAAACCCGCATTGCCGTTGGGGCGCAAGGCAGTGTCAATGTCGTACAAATCGCCTTGCGCGGTTTTGGTGGACAGCCATGTGATGAGCTTGCGCACCAGTTTGGCATACAGCGGCGCGGCCTGCTCGTGCGGGTCGTCATAGAGGCACACAATGTCCAAATCACTGCCATAGCCCAGCTCTTTGCCGCCGAGCTTGCCATACGCAATCAAAGCCATGCGCGGCGACTCTTGATGGCGCTCTTTCATGTGCTGCCAGGCCCATTGCAGCGTGGTGCGCAAAATGCAATCGGCCAGCGCGCTCAAATCATCGGCCACTTGCTCGACCGTGATGCGTTGCTCCAAATCGCGCACGAGGATGCGAAACACCTCGGCCTGCTGAGCGCGGCGCAACAAGGCCATGAGGTTTTCTTCATCGTCTTGACCGCTCTTTTGTAAAGCATGGCGGCGCGCCGTTAATTCAGCTTCAAACTGCGCTGCATCAAAGCGTTCAGACAGCAAGCTCTCGCTGGCCAGCTCATCAATCACGCCTGGATGTTGCATCAAATAGCGCTGCGGCCAGCGCGCCGCGCCGAGCACACGCAGCAAACGCTCATGCACCGCCGGACGCTCCAGCAGCAGGGCCAAATAGGCTTCACGGCGCAGCAAGGGTTCAAGCCAATCAGCTAAGCGCAGCACCGCAGTCTCGCTGGTCGCACCCTCGCGCAGCCACTGGGCCGTGCGCTGCACGAGGCGCTTCAAGCGCTGGCGTGAATCTTCGCGCAGGCTTTGCAGGCGCGGGTGCTGCTGCCACTGGGTGATGCGTTCGCGCAAGGTGGGCGGCAAATCGCCCCACTCTTGATCGCCCGCAGGCTCGGGGCTGCCGCAGCCTTTGCAAGGTTTGTCTTGGCCCAGCAGCTTGTCGAACTCGCTGGCAATGATTTCGCGGTGTGCATCCAGCGCACTTAAAAAGCCGCAGCAATCGGTAAAGCCCATGCTGCGCGAGAGCCAAGCGCAATCGGCATCTTGCGTGGGCAAGATATGGGTTTGCTGATCGTCAAGGTATTGAATGCGGTGCTCAGAACGGCGCAAAAAATCGTAGGCATCTGCCAAGGCTTGGGCTGTAGCGGCAGGCATCAAACCAGCAGCGGCCAAGCGAGGCAAGGCTTTCAG
>JAYVJQ010000285.1:0-7280 GCA_043769055.1 Allobrachymonas sp. | reverse complement strand
TATGAAATTAGTATTTTCTCAAGCATCCCCAGCCGCACTCTGCGCCTCTTGCCACAAGCGCTGCGGCACATGCGTGGTCAATCGTTCAATCACTAAATCAGCAATCTCTTGGGTAATTTCGTGGCCGACGAAGGGAATCACATCTGCCGTCACATCTGCGCCGAGTTCTACCAAGCGCTCAGCTCCGAGTACGGTGTGAGAGTAGGGGATCACGACATCGGTTTTGCCGTGAATCATGTGGATGGTGCACAGCTCGGGCGCTTGCGTGGGTAGCTCAGCAAAGCGGCCTGAGAGGGCGACGATGCGGGCGGCCAGATGCGTGGATTGTGTGGAATATTGCGTTGAACTCAGCGCCATGATTGCACCTTGCGAGAAGCCCACCAAGGCGGTGGCTTCGGCGCCGAGCAGAAAAGCTTGCTGCCAATGTTGCACGGCTTCTATGAAGGCGGGCATGGCCGCAGCCGTGCGCGGGCCGCGCTGCGCTTCTGTGATGCCATCCACCGAGAACCACTGAAAGCCGCTGCTATACGGGCAATCATGCGGCGCTTGCACGCTCACAATCGCGCTGCGCGGAAACTGCTTGGCCAGAATGTGGCCCAGCGGCACGAGATCATCGGGCGCAGCACCCACGCCGTGAAACAGCAAAAAGAGTTGCTGCGGCGCGCCGCCAGCGGGTAAGTGAACGATCAAGCTCATGTGTTTTAACCTTCCGTGCTTCCAAAAACAAAACTGTCCATTGAGAGGATGCCATAAGCCACGCCACCATCGACTAACTGAGCTTGAGAGTTACCCGAAGCACCAAGCGCCACCAGCAGCGGCAAATAATGTTCATCCGTCGGATGCGCGCGCTTGGCATGCGGCGCACGCTCGAAGGTGTGAATCAGCGCATCCGCATCGCCGCGCAAAGCCGCATCGCGCACCCAATGGGCAAACTCCCTCACGTAAGGCTGCACCTCAGCGTTGATGTCCCGCCCGCCGCGAAATTCACTGAGGTTATGCGTCAAGCTGCCAGAGCCGATGATAAGCACACCCTCTTCACGCAAACCTTGCAGCGCCTGCCCATAAGCCACTGCCTGCGCGGTGCTCATACCCGCTGGCAGCGAGATTTGAAACACCGGCACATCGGCCTTGGGATACAAATACATCAGTGGAACCCATGTGCCGTGATCCAAACCCCATTGCTCGGTAGCCGCAGGTTGATAGCCTGCATTTGCTAATAATTTCATAGCACTGTGCGCAGCATCTATGCCGGCTACTGCCGGATATTGCATCTGATACAGGCGCGGATCAAAACCGCCAAAATCATGAATCGTCTCAGGTGGGTTGGCTATGCACACGGCTGCGCCGCGCGTCATCCAATGCGGGGAGATCACGGCGATGGCGCTGGGGTGCGGCAGCTTTTCCCCTAGCGCTGTAAGAGCTGAGCCTGCTTGGCCGGGTTCGAGCGCGAACATCGGCGAGCCGTGAGAAATGAAGAGAGTTGGCAATAGCTTGGACATGATTTAGGATGGCTGATTCAAAGAAACAGGCCATGAAATATTCGATTTCAAGATTGTGCGCCAGCGCAGCAGCGCTGGCATTCAGCGTTTTTGCACACAGCGTTCAAGCAGCAGACTACAGCGGCCCGCTGTTTGACGCGCATCTGCATTACAACGACGAGGCTCAATCGCCACATCCCATCAACGATGTGCTCGCGCGCATGCAGAGGAATGGCGTGAAAGCTGTTCTAGCCAATTCGCGCCCCAACGATGGCACAAAAAATCTTGCCAGCGCCAAAACCCAAACCGCGCAAGCCGGCGTGACCGTCATCCCCTTCATTCGCCTGTATCGCAATCGCGCCGATTACGACAACTGGTTTAGAGACGAGACGATTTACACGATGGTGCAAGACGAATTGGCCAAAGGCACAGCCGCAGGCGCGTATCGCGGCATCGGTGAATTTCATTTGTATGACAGCGCAAACGCCAATGGCGCAGTGGCCGCTAAGCTCATGAAGCTGGCCGAAGAAAAAAATCTCGCCGTATTGGCACACGTCGATGATGTGGCAATTGATTTGCTCATGGCGCACACGCCGAAGAAATCGGTGAAGCTCATCTGGGCACACACCGGCATTGGCGGCGCAAGCTCCGAGCGCGTGCGTGCCTTGATGAATAAATACCCGGGCTTGATGGGCGAGTTATCGTATCGCCCCAATCTCACCGGCGCAGACGGCAAGCTAACCCCCGAGTGGCGTGCCCTCATCACCGAATTTCCCAGCCGCTTCATGATCGGCTCTGACACGTGGGTCAACCAGCGCTGGCTTTACTACGATGATTTGATGAAGGGCTACCGCGCTTGGTTGGGCGATCTGCCTGCAAATGTGGCCGCGCAAGTGGCTTGGGGCAATGGCGAGGCTTTATTTGGGTTGAAATAACTCAAGCGTAAGCGCGTCGCGCCAGCGACGCGGCCAGCACCTGCGCAGGATCAATCAATTTCAAATGCCGAGCTGCACCCAAGCCTTGCAGCCCCAGAGGGATCTCGGTGCAGCCCATGATGATGGGTTGATCGGGCAAAGCCAGCGCCACTTCGCCAAAGCAATGCGCGGCGAGAGCCATATTGCCAGCTTTCACGCCTTCAAAAATGCCGCGTGTGATCTGCTCGCGCTGAGTTGCTGTGGGCAGGTGGCAGGCGATACCCCGTGCTTTAAGCGCGGCTTCATACAAGCCTGTGCGATACGTGCCCTCTGTGGCCATCAAGCTAACAGTATCTAGGCCTTGTGCGCGAAGGTGCAGAGCCACTTCTTGCGCCATGTGCAGCAATTCAATCTGCGGAAAGCGCTCTTGCAAATGCGCATGCCATGCATGGGCCGTGTTGCATGCAATCGCTACGCTGCGCGCGCCGAGCGCTGCCAAGCGGCCGAGTGCCTGCAGCATGGGCTCAAGCGGCTGATGCGCGCCGCTTCGCGCATCGAGCAAGGCTTGTGTGCGATCCGGCATGGGCACTTGCGCAAGCCAGTGCTCGGGGAAGTTTTGGTCACTTACAGCCATTCCAGCGCCGCGCAAATGCTCAGCACAAGAATGCACAAACAAGCGGACAAAATCTGCCCCAGCGGCTGGTCCCATGCCGCCCAAAATACCGACGGTGTGCATAGCTACTCTTAAAGCGCGGGCTTGTCCGACATAGCCTTCAAGTTGTCGCGCAATTCTTTGTTCATCGGCAGGCCCACTGCGGCATTGCGCGGAGGAATGGGCTGCATGAACCATTTGGTGTAGAGCTTTTCAAACTCGCCCGATTTCATCAAGCCGCCAATCGTGCCGTTGACGACTTCGGCAAACTTGGGATCATCCTTGCGGAACATGCAGGCATAGGGCTCCACTTGCAGCGCATCGCCCACCACTTCCCACTCTGCTGGATTCTTGGCCGTGCCAATCAAGCCGAAGAGCAAAATATCGTCCATCGCAAAAGCTACGGCGCGGCCCGCTTCGACCATCAGCATCGAGTCGGAATGGTCTTTGCCGAGCAAGACTTCGGTGTCGATCTTGTTGTCTGACACATACTTGCGCATCACCAGCGCATTGGTCGTGCCAGATGTGGTGGCATAGGTTTTCTTGGCCAAATCGCCATAGTTTTTGATGCCCGAGTTTTTCTTGGTCAGTAAGCGTGTGCCGGTGTAGAAATGGTTGATTGCAAACTGCACTTCTTTGGCGCGCGTGCTGTTGTTGGTAGTGGAGCCGCATTCCAAATCAACCGTGCCATTGGTCACGAGCGGAATGCGATTGGGCGAAGTCACGGCTTGCCATTCGATCTTGAGGTTAGGCAAGTTCAAGCGTTTTTTTACGGCATCGGCCACGGCTGTGCTCAGGTCTACCGAAATACCCACCGGCTGCAAGCCACCTGCCAAATAGCTAAACGGCACAGACGACTCACGGTAAGCCAGCGTGATTTTGCCGCTGTCGGCAATTTTCTTGAGCGTGTCTGTGGTTTGCGCCATCGTTGCGGCAGAGGCGCACAGGAGGCAGGCAGTAGCAATGGTTTTGATGAGCATGATGATTCCTCATAGAGGGATGAGTGAAAGGAAACGCCAGTGTAGGCGGCTATCCCGTGGCGCACGAATGCCGACTCGCGCACAGCCTATGCCGCCAAGTTATGGGTGCTGCGTGCAAACCCTTGAAATGGCTGAGCTCTTGCGAGGGGGTATGAGTTTGCGCTATGGGTGAAGGGCAGATTCGCATGGCTTACCCGCTGCTGCACGCCTACAGTGGGTCTCATGACGATATTTTTTTACAATTCACATCCTGCGGAGAAGCCAGCATGCGCGTGATCGTGATTGGCGCGGGCATTGTGGGCTGCGCGAGTGCTTACCAGTTGCAGCGCAGTGGCCACCAGGTCACTTTGATCGATGAGCAAACAGAGGTGGGCCGTGTAAGCAGCTATGCCAATGGCGCGCAGCTGAGCTACAGCTATGTGGAGCCGCTGGCCTCGCCCGCTACCTTGCGCGCCTTGCCCGGCTTGCTGCTGGCGCGCGATTCGGCGCTGCGCTTTACGCCGCGCTGGGATGTGCAGCAATGGGCTTGGGGCATGCAATTTTTAGCGGCCTGCACGCGCAGCCAGGTGGAGAGTGGCACGCGGCAGTTGCTGGAGCTGGCAGCGCTCAGCCGCCGCACATTAGAAGCATGGATGATTGAGGAGCAGTGGGCGATCAAGTTTGCACGCAATGGCAAACTGGTGCTTTGCCGCGATGAAGCAACTCTGCAAAGACAGGCCAGCCAAGTGGCATTGCAATCCAAGCTCGGTAGCGAGCATGAAGTGCTCGATGCGCAGCAGTGTGCGCAGCGTGAGCCTGCATTGGCGCATATCGCAGGGCAGTATGCAGGCGGCATTTGGACAGAGAGTGAATGCGTGGCCGATCCGTATCTGCTTTGTCAGCAATTGGCGCAGAGCTTTGTGAGGCGCGGCGGTGAGTTAGCGCTGGGGCAGCGGGTGATGTCGTTCGACTTGCATGCAAATCGTGTGCAAGCGGTGCGCACCGAGCGTGGCAATTTGCCCTGCGATGCGGTAGTGATTGCAGCGGGTGTGGCCAGCCCGCGCTTGGGGCGAATGCTCGGCATCAAGCTGCCGATCTATCCGATCAAAGGCTACAGCATCACCGTGCCTGTGATTGCGCCAGAAAAATTAGCACGATGCAGCATCACTGATCTGGGCTTAAAAACTGTGTTTGCGCCGCTGGGTAATCATCTTCGCGTGGCCGCAGCGGCCGAGGTGGTGGGCGAAGATGTGCAGATTGATCCCAAGCGCATTGCGCAAATGCTGCAGGCAGTGAATCAGCTCTTTCCCGGCGCTTGCGACTTGTCTGCCCCGCAATCTTGGGCGGGCCTGCGGCCTGCTACGCCGAATTCGCTGCCGATCATTGGCAAGGTGGAGGGCAAAGCGAGCAATGTGTTCGTGAACGCGGGCCAAGGCGCGCTCGGCCTCACCTTGGCCGCAGGCAGCGCCGCGAAGTTAGCGAGCTTGATGTGACATCAAATCACAGCTTCAGCCTGCACCAGCGCCTGCTGCATGCAGCGCGTCATGGCGAGCGCCAGCAGCGAGCTGGGGCGATTGGCCGGGCGCAGCGCATGAATCGGCACGATGAGCTGCGGCTCCAGCGGCAGCACCAGCACCTTGCTGCGATCTGCCGAGACGGCGGTGCAGCTGTCTACCAGCGCGATGCCCACACCATGATGCGCCAAGGCCAGAGCAGCGTGATAGGTTTGTACCGTGACCACCGATTGCAGGCCCACGCCTGCTTCGCGGCAGGCATGGTTCAGATGCGTGCCCACCGGGTCGCGCACATCCAAATTGATCACGGGCATCTCAGCAATATCTTGCAAACTCACACTGCCCTTCTTGGCCAAGCTGCTGGCGAGCATACCCTTGGGCGCAACGCACATCATGCGCCCTTGCGCAAGCGCCTGCTGCTCCAGCGCGGGGTGCGCCACAGCGCTGAACACAAAGCCCACATCGGCCTCTTGCAGCACCAAGGCGGAGATGATTTGCGGCGAATGCAAAGCTTCAACGGTCACGCGCACTTCCGGGTGCTGCTTGCGAAAAGCTTGCAGCGCACGTGGAATGATTTCGTAGCTCAGCGCCAACACAGTGAGCATGTGCAGCGCATCATCGCGCTGCCCGCTCTTCAGGCTATTGGCCAAGCGCTGCACTTCATCGAGCTGGTGAAACAGGCGCTCGATATGCGGGTACAAAGTTTGCGCCTCACTGGTGGGCACGAGGCGGCCCTTGGTGCGCTGAAACAGTGCAAACCCGAGCTGCAGCTCAGCATGCGCCAAGATGCGGCTCACCGCAGGCTGCGTCACATTGATGAGGCGCGCCGCTGCACTCACGCTGCCCGTGAGCATGACTGCATTGAACACCTCGATATGCCTCAGCCGCATGTTTACTCGCTTACTCAATGGAAGAACAACAGGGAGTTGAACTCTTTTGGAGATTGTGCATGAAAGACTTAAGAATTTGTTTACTTTTGGCCTTATTCAGTTCCGGCGCCCAAGCCCAAGGCTTGCTGGAGAAAATTAAGAGCAGCCGCGAGATCACGGTGGCGCACCGTGATGCGTCGATTCCGTTTTCTTACCTCGATGCCAATCAGCAGCCGATTGGCTATGCGATGGATTTGTGCCTCAAAGTGGTGGAGGCCATCAAGCGCGAGCTGAAGCTGCCCAACCTCGATGTGAAATACCTCAAGGTGACTTCTGCCTCGCGCATTCCTGCGATTGCGCAAGGCCAAGCGGCGCTCGAATGCGGTTCCACTACGAATACCTCCGAGCGGCGCAAACAGGTGGATTACACGATTGCGCATTTCATTTCATCGGCGCGCTTTTTGGTGCGCGTGGATTCCAGGATTGAGCGGCTGGAGGATTTGGAAGCTAAGCAAGTGGTGTCCACACGCGGCTCAACCAATCTCAAAACGCTGGAGCGCATCAATGCCGAACGAGGCTTGAAGATGAAGGTGCTGGAGGCCGCTGATCATGGCGAGGCTTTCAACCAAGTAGCACAGAAAAAAGCTGATGCGTTTGCGATGGATGATGTGCTGCTGTTTGGCCTGCGCGCCAATTCCAGCGAGCCGCAAGCCTTCAAAGTGATCGGCAAACCGATGACGATTGAGCCCTATGCGATCATGCTGCCCAAGGGCGATGCAGCGTTCAAGCGCGTGGTGGATACAGAAATTCGGCGCATCATTTTGAGTGGTGAGATCAACGCGATTTACCGCAAATGGTTTGAGCAGCCGATCCCGCCCAAAGGCATCAATTTGA
>JAYVJQ010000284.1:0-15951 GCA_043769055.1 Allobrachymonas sp. | reverse complement strand
CGCCTACGATGCTGCATTTTCGCGGTGGCCGTGCAGGTATCGACCGCAAAGCCTATCCCGAGCTTGATCCTGAGTTTTATGACGATGTGGCTCGCGCTTATGGCGATGAGCTGAAATCCCTGAGCGCTGCAGGCTGCAACTATGTGCAGATGGACGACACGAATCTCGCCTACCTGTGCGACCCCGCCATGCGCGAAGCAGCGCGCAGCCGGGGTGACGACCCCAACGAACTGCCGCGCCGCTATGCAAGCTTCATCAACAAAGTGGTCGCTCACAAGCCCGAAGGCATGACCTTGGCCATGCACCTGTGCCGTGGCAATTTCAAAAGCACCTTCGCCGCCAGTGGCGACTACGAGCCCGTAGCAGAAGCGCTGCTTTCCGAGATGAACATTGATGCGTATTTCCTCGAATACGACGACGACCGCTCCGGCGATTTCCGCCCCCTGCGTTTCCTCAAAAAAGGCAAAACCGTGGTGCTCGGCTTGGTGACCACTAAAGTCGGCCAGATGGAAAGCAAAGATGCCCTCAAGCGCCGCATCGAAGAAGCCGCCAAATACGCGCCGATGGAGCAACTTGCTCTCTCACCGCAGTGCGGCTTCTCATCCACCGTGCATGGCAATAACATTGCGGTGGAAGATCAGCGTAACAAGCTTCGCCTCGTTATTGAGACGGCGCAAGAGATGTGGGGCTGATGCTGTTCAGCGTAGCTCAAAGCCCTACATCGCTCTGAATAAGCCGGCGTAGAGCCGGCTTACCGCAAGCTTCTCATTTCTGCCGCGCAGGCTGATCGTGATACGGCCTGCTTCATCGCGCTGAACTGATTCGATCAGGCTGGCGCGCACCAAGGTGCTGCGGTGGATTTGCCAGAATTCTTGCGCGTCGAGCTGAGGCAGTAAATCTTTGATGGGCGTACGAATCAGCAGCTCGCGGTCATTGGTGAGCACGCGCACATACTTGTCTGCGGCTTCAAAATACATCACCTCTGCGATGGGCACAATCACAATTTGATTACCCACACTGGCTTGGATGCGTTGCAGGCGCGCGGGTTGTGTCGTTTGAGCATCGGCGCTCCCTGCGATAAGCTGGCGCAAGCCAAGCAGTAATTGCTCATCTGAGCTTGACTGCGGATTTACTATTAAATCAATAGCACTCTGCGCAGATTTCATCACGGCTACTTGCCCAAAACGCTCTGAAAATCGCTCTTGAATGCGCTGCAAACACAGCTTGAGGCGATCACGCCGCACCGGCTTGACGATGTAGTCCAGCGCGGCATGCTCGAAGGCTTGCACGGCGTAATGATCGAATGCGGTGACGAATACGATCACTGGCAGCGCGCGACTTGTGGGTAATTGCGGCCATTGATCGGCAATGTCTTGCGCAGCCTCCAGCCCTGTGCACCCGGGCATGCGCACGTCGAGAAAGATCACATCGGGTAGCAGCTCCAGCGCTAGGCTGACAGCTTGCAAACCATCACCCGCGCGCTCCATGCTGAGTTCAGGCCACAGGGCTTGCAGTTCGCGCTGCAAGCTCTCAGCAAGCAAGGGTTCGTCTTCGGCAATCAGAGCCAGTGGGCGCGGCGAGTTCATTCAGTTGATGCAGTCAAAGGTATTCGCAAATGCACTACGCAACCTGTAGTTTGAAGACTTTTTGAGGGGGTAGCCGGGATGGAATCTGCGCGGAGTGCTATGAAATCCATAGTAGCTTGCGCACCATAGCGTGATGACAAGCGCTCGCGCACTTGGGCTAAGCCAAAGCCTTCGCGCAGCTCAGAAGCATCGCAGCCCAAACCATTGTCTTGCACGGTGAGCAGCACATGCGCGTCATCACGAGTGGCGCTCACGGTGATAGCGCCACCTTCGACTTTGGGCTCCAGCCCATGCAGCACAGCATTCTCCACCAAGCTTTGCAAAATGAGTGCGGGCACTTGGAGCTGCGCCAACTCAGGCGGCAATTGCAGCTCATAAGTCAAGCGCTTGCCCATGCGAATTTGCATAAGTGACAAGTAATCCGACAGCCGCGCAAACTCCGCAGCCAAGCTGTGCTCGCTCGCGCGCGAGGCGGAAAGCGTAGCGCGCAAAAAATCCACCAGTTTGTCTAGCATATCGGTTGCTCGCGCGGGATCATGCGTAATCAAGGCACGCAAATTGGCCAGCGTGTTGAACAGCATATGCGGATCGAGCTGGCTTTGCAGTAATTTGAGCTGCGCCTCGGTGGCTTGGCGGCTTTTGGCTTCTAGCTCGGCTTGGAAGTAAGCGCTCTTGCCTTGGTTATAAAAGAACAGCGATATCCCAATGCCCGAGGCCATGCTGAAGAGAAAAATGTAGGTAAAAAACTCAGGCGAGCGGCGCATCAAATGAAAGCTTGAAAAACCGTTGTACGCATCGCCAGTCAGTGTGCCCAGCACAAAGCCCGCGAGCACACCACCCAAGATCAGGGCCATGCCACGCCAAGCGCGCGGAAACAGGTAGGGGCTGTCTTGATCAATAAAAAATCGCCCACCATCAATCAACGCCCAGGTGAACATGCCCATGGAGAGCGAATAAGCCAGTTGCCCCATAAACGGCACATCGCGGCGAAAGATCCAAATCGCCAAGCAAATCAACAAGCAGATCAGCGCCACTTGCAGCGCATGCAGTAGCAATAACGCATCGCAGGCGCGCATCACCGCCCAACCCCGCGTCCAGCGCGGCAGTGCCTTGGCTGCTTCAAAGGCTTGAGCGATTCGGGGGTCAGGAAGAGAGGCGATGTGCATACCCATGGCGCATCATTGTGGCGCAGAAAGATATTGGCGAAAGAATGCCACCAGTTTGGCATAACTGCGATGCACATCTGCGCGGTCAAAGCCTGCGGGGTCGCGCAGCAAATGCGTTTCTTGTGCAGCCAGCTCGGCAGGCCAAGGGGAGAATAGGCTGCCATGCCCGGCTTGCGGCAAATCAGCAATCAACTCGCAGCGCGTGCAAGCGGCCAACAGGCGCTGGCTATGAAAGCGCGGCGGCAGCCACGCATCTTGCCTCGCTTGGATAATGCCCAGCGGCGTGCGCAAGCGCGCCATGCTCGTTAGATCAAAAGGAGTTGCCATCGGCACAGAGGCTGCTGCGGCCACAATACGCGGGTCGTGATGCGCATACACCGTTTCATCATCAAAGCGGCTGCGGTGCGCGCCGCGCGCCATCGCCAGCTTCACAGAATCGAGCGCATCGCCGCGCAGATAAGTGGCCAAGCCCACGCAACCATGAAAATCTTGCGCCATATTCTCTAGGCAGTGGCGCATGAAGCGCGCGGGCGACCATTGCCCACCCGCGAGCACAATGGTCGTCAAGCCGCCAGCGGAGGTGCCATACACCCCCACCCGCTGCGTATCGATCTGAGCGCTCAGCTCAGCATGCTGCGCAATCGCGTCAATGGCTTGGCTCATTTCGCTGGGGCGCAGCTTCCAGCTCTCAGGGCCGACCAGCGATTGATCTTGGTAGTTATCGCCCCGATGCTTGGGCATGGCCACGGCATAGCCCGCATCAACCAAAGCCTGCGCCAAATCTACCAGCGGCCAAGGAGCGCCGCCCGAGCCATGCGAGATCACAATCAGCGCTCTTTTGGCGCTTTGTGTTTGCATAGCGCCACTCACCGCGAAACGCATGGCAAATGGCCCGCGCTGCACCGCAGTAGCTGGTGTGCTGCTTGGGTAAAAAAGCGTGACCTCTGTGTGCTGGCTCGTTGGCGGCAACACACGCATGCCCATCGGCGCAGCTTGCGCATCGCGGGAAAATATCACCAGCACTGTGCTGGCCAGCAGCGCAAGCAGGTGATGCAGCAGAATAGAAAAACTAGACTTCATGATGAATCTCACCTTACCAAGGATCGCGCTGCGTTTGCAGCCGCGCGCGCTCCGCTTGCAGCAACCGCTCATGCAGCGCGCTGCCCGGGCTGCCCAGCCACACCACCGCGCCATGAATGGCCAGCCCCAAGCCCCAGCCTACGAGCGGAAATATTGCCCACGGCTTGCCGCTGGCCAGCGAGATCGCCACGAGTAGCGTATTGACGCAGATGAAAACTGCCGCATGAATGAACCAGCCCAGCTTGGCTCCTGCGCGGCGGCGCGCGAGGCGTTCGATCTCGGTAGGGCTGAGCGTTGAAGCGTGTGGGTAGCTGTTGTAGGTGCTGCTCATGAAGTGCTCCTTGTGGGTTTGCGAGAAGTTGAGATGTGAAGAACGGGCACTCAGCCCCAAATGAACTGGCCTAAAAAACGATTGGGCATCAGCGTGAGCCCTCCCGCGATCAAGCAGGCACTGACATACAGGCTGATCATGAAATTGCGATGCTGGCGGATGTTGCCTTTGGCAAGAAACCAGAATGCAGCAATCAGACTCAAGATCGTGACGGGAATGAGCAAGTGGATCCAAGAGAAATATCCATGCGGGTTGACCTCGCTGCGAATAAACAAGGCTGACAGCGCAGTGGCCAGCATCATCGTGACCCATGCGTAGCCAAAAGCCCGATGCAGCTTGGGGCGCTGCGTGCGCCAGCGCATGAGCAGCGCAGCGGGGCCCAGTGCCGTGGCTGAGACGGCGGCAAATAGATGGATGAGGACGATGGGTGAGAGGTCAGAAAGTGTTCGCATGCCGCAACTGTGCCTTTTTGAGGCTTGCGGAGCGAGTGGTTTGCGATGAAATGCGGGATTGGGGGAGTGAAATGCAGTTCCGCTCGAAGTTTTGTACGTTGGCACGGCGGTCGCGATCTGACTGGTCGGCTAGCACCTCGCGCAGATGCTGGGTTGGTTCGCTGAGTCAGTCGGCATTAACGCTTGGGTCGTGACGCGATTTCTCAAGCGAGCGCGAATGGCTGCGCCGCCCAAACAGATCACGCCCACCGCACCCCGTGACATGGGCGAGCGCGTGGCACATAAAAACACCTTAGAACACCAAGATTTAAAGCAAAACAGCCCAATAGCCGGGAAGAAATATGCGTGGAGTGCTATCAAAAAATGACTAAACAACAATCAAGCATCACGCAACCCTCGCCCATACGCCTCAATCGCTTTGAGCTGTTTCCAGTTCTTCGCATCCTTGGCCAAGGCTGGCCAGATGCGTTGCAGCAACTCGCATTCGGCATAGGTATCCGCCGCTGCTTCGTGCCGTGCGGTGCAGGGAATGTCGAACATTTCTAGCCAATCATCGAGCGATTCTGCGCTGCTCTTGGGGTGCAGGGCGATGCACAGCTTTTCAATATCGATCCACGGGTTGGGTAGTTTTTTCAAACCGGCAAGCGCGAAGTGACGCGACAGCATGGCTTTGTCAAACCATGCATGAAAAGCCAAGAGCGGTGAATCTCCGATGAACTGCGTCAAGGCTGGCAGAGCATCGAGCAATGGCATGCCCTGCTGCTGGCGCTGTTGGCCAATGCCGTGAATCAGGATATTGCTTTTGTCGCTCACAATATCGGCGGGGCGAATATCAATCTCCACGCTCTCACCGGGCAACAGCACCAAGCGCTTGGCCTGCCAATCCACCTGCACCGCCACAGCAGCCACAGCCAGCAGCTGCGCCTCTTGCGGCTCCAACCCGCTCGTCTCCACATCCAGCACCACCCAGCGCTGGATGCGTGGCGCATCCGCATGAGAAGTTTTGAACCAATCCAGCAGCCCCATATTGACGATCCGATCAGCGCGCGTAATCCATGCGCATGCGCTCTTGCAAGAGGCCCAGCATGCGCAGGCTCTCTTTCAAGATGCGGCGGTCAATCGTGTTCATGCTGCGCACCTCAATGCGGTTGGGTTGATCTGGGTCGCCCGCGCCACTGGTAATTTCCATCTGCACGCGCAGACGCAGCATTTGCAAAAATTCAAAACCTGTGATCCAGCCTTCAAATTCACGCTGCGGAATATTCAAAGCTGCGCCCATGGCGGCGAGGCGTGCGCGCGTGTTGCACTCGCTCACGCCTTGCGCCAAGGCATACAGGCGCGCGGCATCCACAAAAATTGCGGTGCCGCGCAGCTTCAAATCCACCTTGCCATCATCGTGCGTATCAATCGCGCCCGTCCAGGTGAGCGGCACGCTGCGCTGCAAAGCATTCATGGCTAGCATCTTCAAAAAGCGCGGGCTGCTCTTGGCCTGCTCGGTGATGAAGTCGCGCAGTTGCACAGCCAGCGCAGCATGCCCCCAAAGCGGCCGCAGATCAAAAAAGATACTCGCATTGAGCAAATCTTCCGGTGTGCCGATTTCCATCCAATGCGCAAAGCGCTCCTGCCAGCGCGCTTGGGGCAAGCACAGCTCAGGGTTGCCGGCCATGATATTGCCTTGGCATAGTGGATAGCCACACTCATCCAGCGCTTCGTTGGCCTCCTGCGCTAGCGCGAGCCATTTGGCTTGCGTGGCTTCATCTAAACCATCTTGCAGCACCAGCGCGTTGTCTTGATCGGTGGCAATGGTTTGCTCCTCGCGGCCTTCAGACCCCAGCGCGAGCCAGCAGGCCTGTGTTGATGGCAGGCCATGCTGCGCGGCCAGCAGCTCCAGCAAGCGCTGCGTGAGCAAATCATTCAAGTGGCTCACCAATTTCGTGAGCTGACGCGCCTGCACGCCTTGGCCCAGCAGCCGCTCGGCGAAGCTGCGAATATCAGGCGCGAGCTGCTGCAAGGCGGGCATATCAGAGGCCTTGCGCAAACTGCTGGAGAGCTGCTGCAAGCTCAAGCGCTGCATCGCAAACAAATCGCGCTCCGACACAATGCCCACCACGCGGCCAGCACGCGTGATCGGCACATGCCGAATACTGTGGCGCGACATCAAGAGCGCTGCATCTTGCGCGGTATCTTCCACACTTAAGCAATGCACCGGCGCGCTCATCACCTGAGAAATCGGCGCGGTAAGCGGCACAGCAGGCAGCGTGATTTTGCTCAGCACATCGCCTCGCGTGAGGATGCCCAGCACCTCATCTTGCGCCGTAGTAATCAGCATCGAGCCCACGCGCTGCCGATGCATCTGTGCAAGTGCGGTTGACAGCGGGGTATCAGGCGAGCAAGCGACGGGCTTGCGCTTGGCCAGCTCGCCCAGAGGCGCTTCCATCGATTGCTCGGCCAGTACGCGCGAGGCATAGTGGTCTTGCAAAGCTTTGCGAGAGAGTTCAAGAAATTGCTGCACTCGCCCATTTAAAAAATCCGCAAACGGCGGACTCTGCAATGCCAGTGCTTGCATGACCGCCACAGGCAACGCAAGCACGAAGCAATCTTCACTGGCTTGGTAACTGGCCGTCACAGCGCGGCCCGCCACTGCCGCACTGACTGGGAAGACATCACCTGCCTCGTATAAAAACCCGCCTGCAACTGGTGCCATGCCCTGGGAGCCAGTGATTGCGCCGCGCCGAATCACCAATAGTTCTGTGACCGCGCCATCTTGGGGTTTGAGTACAGCCTCGCCGGGAGCAAAGTAGCGCTGCTGGCTGGCCGCAACAAGAGTTTGCACATGCGCGAGACTCATCTGCGCAAACGGTGCATGCACGCGGAGTTCTTGCGCCAATTGCGCGATTAAGCTGCTGGCAGGTGTGTGATCTGAGGCAAGAGAAGGCTGGCTATCCATCGTGCAATGGTAGCGCGTCTATCACACCAAAGCGACAGTGGCTTCCACCTCAATTAACACCTCATCGCAGGGCAGCATGCGTGAGACTTCCACCACGGTGCTGACCACTCCCGCTGGGCAAAACAGGTTGCGCACCCGGTTATACGCTGGGTAGTGGCGCAGATCGCGGAAATACTGCACCAGCTTGAACACTTGGCTCATCTGCGCGCCATGCGCAGCCGCAATGGCTTCAATGCGCTGCAACACAAACCAGCTTTGCGCCACAATCGGAGATTCAAAAATATCCACACTCATCTGGCCCGTGCAATAGCCCATGCCGCGCAATTGTTCTATGGCATGCGCTGGCAAATCTTCATAGCGCATGATGACTTTACTGGACGCTGGATCAACCGCAATCACGCCGCTCAAATACAGCATATCGCCCACACGCTTAGCGGCAAGGTAATTAGCCAGCGGTTGACCAGCGCTAGATGGGGGCAGGGTGGCCGCGACCGCAAGGTCATCTTCCGTGCGCAGGCGAATCGCCTGCGCTGCAGCTTCTAATTTCTCCGGCCCCATGCTGGCCTGGGTGGCCTCCATATACCGGCGAGCTGCTGCGTTGAGCACACTTTTCATTTGATTTTTTCCAGTGTTTTGCGCACCTTGGCGATGAATGCGGTGCATTCTGCTGGAGTCACATTGTTCATATTGTGCAGTTGAAGATACGTCGTCTTGCAATTCTTCGCCATGATCGCACGCAGGCCACGTGTGAAGAGCTTTTTGCAGGGGTCGCCCATGCCTTTGAGCCACCACCAAGGTGCGCCGCCATGGGTAATGACGGTGAGGCGCGTGATGTGCTGCAAGCCCGGCACAGCCGTTGCGCCCTTCTTAGGCGGCGGCAAGAAGGCCACGCCCGGCAGCCACACGCGCTCTAGCCAGCCTTTGAGCATGGCCGGTGGCCCGTAAAACCAGACCGGGAAAACAAACACCAAATGCTCACACCATTTGAGATCGTCCACATGCGATCGCACCTTGACTTCAATGGCTTTTGGGTTGGACAAATAATCCAGCCGCTCTTGCAGCGAGAGCACAGGCTCAAAGCCCTCGGCATACAAATCAATGCAGCGTTGCTCATGCCCACCGAGTGCCTCGCGTGCAGCGGTATAAAGCGCGCCCGAAAAGCTGCTGGGATTAGGGTGGCAGTAAACGATTAGGGTGCGCAAAGCTAGACACCTGCTTTACTTACCGCCCAGCCTTGCCTTCACATCCATGCCCACCTTTTTGTTCACGAATTGCGTGGTGGCCACTTGCGAGAGATCGACTTCACCCGCTTTGTAGATGCCTGCCTTGACCATCTTGTCGTGAAAATCTTTGATGCGCGCTGCGCTCATCGCGCCAATGCCGTTTTGCAGCGCTTCACCGCTGTCCACAATGCCCAACTTCTTCATCAAATCAATGCTGCCGGCAATGCCCGCATCAGTCAGGTTGGGATTGGTTTTTTTCAGCAATTCATTGGCGGCTTTATTGTCACCATACATGTAGTTGTACCAGCCGATGAGCGATGCATCGACAAATTTTTGCACCAGCTCAGGCTTGGTTTTGACCAGCTCTGTGCGGGTTTCAATTGTGGTGCTGTAGGTTGAAAAGCCGTTATCCGCCAGCAAAAACACCATCGGATCAAAGCCCGCTTGTGCCTTGATACTCACCGGCTCACTGATCGAGTAGCCCTGCTGTACAGATTTTTTATCTGCCAAGAAAGGACCGACGTTGAACACATAGGGTTTGAGCTGCTCGTCCTTGAAGCCGTGTTCGGCTTTCATCCATTGCCAAAAGCTAAATTGCCCATCTTTGCTGATGAAAGCGGTGGGTGCTTTGGTGAGATCGGCAAAAGTTTTGTAGCCTTGATCGGGATGCGCAAAAATCGCTTGCGGATCTTTTTGGAAGATCGCGGCCACCACCGTGGTGGGCACTTTGTTTTTGATGTTGTCAAAGGTGAGGAGCAAATTCCCAGTCATCAAAAAATCGAGCTTGCCCACTGGCAGTAATGGGCGGTTGTTCACCTGCGGGCCGCCTTGCACGATTTCTACATCAAGGCCATAACGCTTGTATGTGCCATCGACCACCGCTTGGTAGAAGCCGCCGTGGCCGGGCTGGGCAAACCAATTCGTGCCAAAAGTCACTTTTTCTTGTGCAAAAGCACTGTTTGCCGAGATAAATACTGCACTGATTGCTATTGTTTTAATAGCTATTTGAACACTGTTGCGACGATTCATGGTGCTAGCTCCTGAAAAAAATATGGATATGTAATGCTTGCATAAAGCATGCCACTGCGGGCCTAGGGTAAATCTGGACGCACGCAGTGTTTTAAGAAACAGTTTTCGGTAAAAAGGTGCAGTAGCCACTCACTGCGCATTTAAAGCACAGCGGCTTACGCGCCATGCACACATAGCGGCCATGCAAGATGAGCCAGTGGTGCGAATCCACCGCATATGCAGCAGGCACGCGCTTCATGAGCTGCATCTCCACTTGCAGCGGGTTTTTACCTGGAGCCAAGCCAGTGCGATTGCTGACGCGAAAAATGTGTGTATCGACTGCCATCGTGGGCTGTCCAAAAGCGACGTTAAGCACCACATTGGCCGTTTTGCGGCCTACGCCTGGCAAGGCTTCGAGCGCCTCGCGTGTGCGCGGCACAATGCCCCCGTGCTGCTGCACCAAAATCTCGCAGGTTTGCATCAAATGCTTGGCCTTGCTGCGAAACAGTCCAATCGTTTTCACATAACTTTCAAGGCCTGCAAGGCCAAGTTCAAGAATCGCTTGCGGTGTGTTCGCCACTGGAAAGAGCTTGCGCGTAGCTTTGTTCACGCCCACATCGGTAGCCTGCGCTGAGAGCAACACAGCCGCCAGCAGCTCAAACACGCTGGTGTATTCCAGCTCGGTGTTGGGCTGTGGATTGGCGGCTTTTAAAGTGGCGAAGAAGGGTTCAATTTGGTCTTTTTTCATGGTGCAAGTGCGATTGAATTCAATGCCAAGCATAGCCGCTGGTGATAACCCTTGCCGCCAGTAGCGCTGAATGGTTTACAAACGGGTATTCATTTCTCTTCAACGCTTCAGGAGTTTTCTATGAAATTCAAACTTGTATTGACCGCAGTGATTACTGCGGCAACCCTAGCTGGCGCAGCACACGCGCAGCAATTTTTCCGCATCGGTACAGGCGGCACAGCGGGCACCTATTACCCCGTGGGCGGCATGATTGCCAATGCGGTGTCGCAGCCGGGCAAAGTGATCGTCACTGCGCAGGCCAGCAATGGATCGCTGGCCAATGTGAACGCGATTGCGGGCGGCGCGATGGAGTCTGGTTTTAGCCAATCCGATGTAGCCACTTGGGCCTTCACCGGCACAGGCCCCTACACCGGTAAACCCAAAGTCGATGATCTGCGCATGATTGCCAATTTGTACCCTGAGAGCATTCACCTCGTGGTGAAAAAAGGCTCGGGCATAAAAACTGTGGCTGATCTCAAAGGCAAGCGTGTGGCACTCGATGAGCCGGGCTCAGGCACACTGATCAATGCCCGTATGGTGCTCGCAGCGTACGGCGTGCAAGAAGCTGATATCAAGGCTGAATACATCAAGCCCAATCAAGCCGGCGACAAGCTCAAAGATGGCGCGCTCGATGCTTTCTTCTTTGTGGGCGGCTCGCCTGCAGGCGCGATTGCCGAGCTGGCCTCCAGCGGCGCAGGTATCGAGCTAATTGGCTTGGGCGGCCCACAGGCTGAGGGCTTGCGCATGGCCAATCCGTATTTTGCAGTCGATACGATTGCTGCGAATACCTACAAAGACGTGGCTGCGGTGCAAACGCTAGCCGTGGGCGCACAGTGGGTCACCAGTGCTAAGGCAGACAACGAAACGGTGTATCAAATCACCAAATCCTTGTTCAACGATGCCACACAAAAAGCGCTGGGTGCGGGTCATGCCAAAGGCAAATTCATCACCAAAGAAAATGCCGTCAAAGGCGTGGGCATTCCTTATCACCCCGGTGCTGAGCGCTTTTATAAAGAAGTTGGTTTGATCAAGTAAACCCAAGCACCACGACAGCCCATGACTACTGCCAACACAGCTCTACCCGACGACAAAACCCTGCAAGAGTTGGAAGAAAAATTTGATCCTGAAATGCGATTTCGGCCCAGTGCGCCGCCCGCCACACAGATCGTCAAATGGCTGCTGATTGCGCTGTCGTGCTTTCATTTTTATACGGCGGGCTTTGGCCTGCTGCAAGAAGTCACGCACCGTGGCGTGCATTTGGCTTTTGTGCTGGGTTTGATTTTTATGGTGTTTGCGGGCAGTAAGTTGTCTGCAGACCGCGAAGTCAAGAGCAGTTGGCTCGCTCCCGGCGGCATCCCGCTCATTGACTGGCTGCTGGGCGCAGCCTGTGCGGTGAGCGTGCTGTACATCCCGTATGTGTTCAAAGATTTGGCGTTTCGCGTGGGCAACCCCGATACGCTGGATGTAGTGATGGGCTCGATTCTCATCATCACGCTGCTAGAGGCCACGCGGCGCAGCATGGGCTGGCCGCTACCCATCATTGCAATTGGATTTAGCATTTATGCGCTCGCTGGGCCGTATTTCCCCGGCTTACTGCGCCACGCGGGCGCGAGCTGGTCACAGCTGGTCAACCACCAATACCTCACGAGCCAAGGCATTTATGGTGTGGCAGTCGGCGTGGTGGCCACCTATGTTTTTCACTTCGTGCTGTTTGGCGTGATGGCCACGCGCGTGGGTCTAGGACAATTGTTTTTAGACATCGCCTCCAGCGTGGCAGGGCGCTATGCGGGCGGGCCAGCCAAGGTGAGCGTGTTTGGCTCGGCCATGTTTGGCATGCTGAGTGGTTCGTCAGTCGCCAATGCAGTGACGGTGGGCTCGCTTACCATTCCCGCCATGATTCGCGTGGGCTACAAGAGGGAGTTTGCAGGCGCAGTGGAAGCTGCAGCCTCCACAGGCGGGCAGATCACGCCGCCCGTTCTGGGCGCAGCCGCTTTCTTGATGATTGAATTTTTGAATGTGCCGTATTCCACCATCATCGCAGCGGCGGCGATTCCGGCCTTCATGCATTTCTTTGGCGTGTTCATGCAAGTACATTTTGAAGCCAAGCGCTATGGGCTGCGCGGCCTCACGGAAGAGGAAATGCCCAAGCTCAAACAATCGCTGCGCGAGCGCTGGCCCACGCTGATTCCGCTGGTGCTGCTGGTGGCAATTCTCGTGATGGGCCGCACGCCCTACATGGCCGCTTTTGTGGGCATCACCTCCTGCGCCATTGTGGGCTTGACCACGCGCACTCAGGCCAACCATGCGATGAACTGGGCGCTGCTCGTGCTGCTGCATTTCTTGCTGATCGCGCTGGCCTTTGTCGATTGGGGCAGCAACAGCGAGTTCATTCGCATGGGGCTGTTTGCTGTTGGGGCGCTGCTGATGTGGGCGGGCAAAAAGTTTGCCCATGTGCAAGGGCGCATGGGTTATGCTGTGCTGATGGAGGCGCTAGAGACGGGCGCGAAATATGCGCTGGCTGTGGGCGCAGCAGCGGCTACGGTGGGCATGGTGATTGGCGTGGTGACGTTGACTGGCGTGGGCTTCAAGGTCAGCTTCATCATAACAACCGCCGCGCAAACCTTGGCGGGCGGCTTTGCCACTTTTGTGCCGACCTGGATGGCCAGCACGCAGGGTATGACTTTGCTTGCCGCATTGCTCATGACTGGCATCGTGTGCATTCTGATGGGCTGCGGCATTCCCACCACAGCGAATTACATCATCATGGTCACGGTGGCTGCACCTACGCTGGTGCAGCTCGGCGTTGAGCCGCTGGTGGCGCACTTCTTCGTGTTTTATTACGGGGTGCTGGCCGACATCACGCCGCCTGTGGCCCTTGCAGCCTATGCAGCGGCGGGCATGGCGGGGGGTGATCCGTTTCGCACGGGCAATACCGCGTTTCGCTTAGGGCTTGCGAAGGTTCTCGTGCCCTTTGTATTTGTCTTCTCGCCGAGTTTGCTGCTCGTGGCTAAAGGCTTCAATTGGTATGATTTTTGGATCACGCTGTATGGCTGCTTGATTGGCATCACCGCGCTGGCAGCGGCTTTGAGTAAATTCTTCCTCGTCGAGATGAAGCGCTGGGAGCAGGGCGTGTGCATCGTTGCGGCTTTGCTGCTGATCGCACCGGGGCTCACGCCCAGCTTGATTGGCACGGTGATGCTGATTCCTGTGCTCTTGCATCAGCTTGCGGCGCGCGAGCGTGGCTTAGTTCAAAGCGCTTAGTGCTGCGCTGATGCCGCGCAGCATGTCTTGCAGCGTCATGCTGGGTGCGCCTTTGAAGGCTTGGCTGGGTAAGTAGGGTACATGGATGAAACCAGCGGGCGTTTTATTTGTTCGCAGCGCATGCAACATCGAGAAGAAAACATGGTTGCACACAAAATGCCCAGCTGTGCTGGATAGTTCGGCTGGAATACCTTGCTGGTTGACAGCTTCTTGCATGGCGTGAATCGGCAGAGTGCTGAAGTAAGCAGCAGGCGCGGTTTTGAGGATTGGTTGGCCGCTGCGAATCACGCCCGCGTTGTCGGCTAATGCCGCTTCATCCCAGTTCACCGCAATGCGCTCGATGCTAATCGCGCTACGCCCGCCCGCTTGGCCTAGGCAGATGATGGCGCTCGGTTGGTATTCGTTGATCAGCGTTTTGAGCATGCGAGCCGAGCGGCCAAATTCGCAGGGCAACACGTGGCCTGCAATGCGCCAATGGCCGATGCGCTGACCACGCAGCGCTATGGCAATCTGTGCACTGGGGTTGAGGCTTTGGCCGCTGGGATCATCGCCAAAGGCTTCAAAGCCTGTGAGCAACAGGGTTGGCAATCGCTCTAAAACTGGCTTCGAAAGCGTTTTCGGCGATTTGCGTGAATTTGTCACACGGGAGTGGAGTGATCGTTCTACGGCCATGTCCTCCATTGAATCACACTTGCGTTGTGTCAGTGTGCGTGCTTCAAAAAAGCGAGCACAGCGCTAGGTTTCAGATTCAACCATGAGGAGATGAAGATGCTTGCAACGATCCGCCGCCCGATGAGCCTCAGTTTTGCCAACCCTGCCGCAGCAGGCGTGGCCGCCAGCCTTGACCCGATGGAGCTGGGTTTTGCCTCTGGCCTCGCGTCGCTCTCGCGCTTTCGCGCCCTCATGCAAGAAGACGGCCAATCGGTGGACACGCAGCGCATGCTCTCTGACAGCCGCTACGCCTTTGAGCAACTGGCTATGGCACATACCAGCACCTACGAAAATCTGCGCCAGTGCGCGATGCAGGTGTTTGCGCTGTATCAAAACTAATTTATTCTTCTACTTCTGCCCCAGCGGTGTACGATAGTGCTTCTTATGAGGAGCACAGCATGAAGTGGGAAGGCAATCGCCAATCAGACAACGTCGAAGATCGTCGCGGCCAAGCAGGTGGAGGCGGCGGTGGCTTTCGCTTAGGCGGTGGGCGCGGCATGGGCTTGGGCACGATTGTGATTGCGCTCATTGCGGGCTGGATTTTTGGCATCAACCCGATGACGGTACTGGGCATTTTGGGCGGTGGTGGCGATGCTGCTCCCCAGGTGAGTCAAGCGCCTGCGCAACGTCCACCCAAAGATGATGCAATGGCTTCGATGGTCGCCACAGTACTGGCTGATACCGAAGACGTATGGGGCGCAATGTTCAAAGAAGCAGGCGCGCAGTATCCCGCTCCCAAACTCACGTTGTTTCGTGGCGCAACACAAACCGCCTGCGGCGCAGGCCAAGCCGCGATGGGCCCGTTTTACTGCCCAGCCGACAGCAAGGTCTACATCGATCTGAGCTTTTATGAAACCATGAAAAACAAGCTGGGCGCGCCCGGCGATTTTGCGCAAGCCTATGTGATTGCACACGAGGTGGGTCACCATGTGCAAAACGTGCTCGGCACGAGCAAGAAGGTCGATGCGATGCGCGGAAAAATTTCTGAGCGTGAGCAAAATGCGCTGTCTGTTCGTCTTGAGTTGCAGGCCGATTGCTACGCCGGCGTGTGGGCACACCACACCCAGAAAAAATACGCTGCGCAAGGCAAGCCTTGGCTAGAAAAAGGCGACATCGAAGAGGCCATGAACGCTGCGCAGCAAATTGGCGACGACGCGCTGCAACAAAAAAGCCAAGGTCGCATCGTGCCCGACAGTTTCACCCACGGCACGAGCCAGCAGCGCATGCGCTGGTTCAACCAAGGCATTCAAACCGGCAATGTGAAGAGCTGCGATACGTTTAGCGCCAAGCAGCTTTAATGACTAAGAACTTATCCGTAAATAATATTCACTTGCAACTTGATCTTTCTAAACGCCATCACAGCGGCGGCCAGATGATTGAGTGCAACGAAGCTTCGGTG
>JAYVJQ010000283.1:0-5984 GCA_043769055.1 Allobrachymonas sp. | reverse complement strand
CAGGCGATTTCATCGAGCACATTGACCAAGGCGGCTTGATCTTGCCCGCTTAAGTGTTGCGGCTTGTTGCCGAGGTAGCCTAGCTGGTGCGAAGGCAGGGGGAGGGAGGTAGTGTTTAGAGGTTTGTTCATGGCATATCACCTGTTCTGATGAGATGCACAAAGTGTGGATTTTTGTAAGCTTTGTGGGTGGGTAATAGTGGCGTGGGAATTGTGAAATAGTTGCCAAAATCTAAGTGGCCAGTTCCTTTTGAAATTGACTTGGCTAAGCGGTATGTACATAATATGGTCATGTCCATCTTCTTGCCATAGGAGCTTTATGCCAGCTACCGCCGCCATTGAAAGAATCGTGGTGCAAACCACTCCTGCCGATAAACGCGCCATCACCAAGAAAGCCAAATTAATTGGCCTAACGGTGAGCGAGCTGATGCGCCGCTCGGCATCTGCCTATTCGCCAGCAGAAGATCCCGAGTTGCTCGATCAATTGGCTGATGAGGCTAAGCTGAGTGCAGATCGCGCCTGCGCAGCGATGGATGAGGCGATTGAATTTGCCCAGACTTCAGATGCTGCACGCGAAGCCCGGGAGGCCAAGCTGCGCATTCAATTCAAAGCTAATTTGCACAAGCAAATGGGGTTGGCAGCATGAGCTGGAGCAGCAAAATTTGGGATGCACTCACCGCCGTGAAGCGCTTAGAGGAGAAGGCCAAAAGCCTCTCCGAGGTCGTGAAAACTCAGCATCAGCGCATTGATACGCTCTCAGAGCGGGTGATCAAGCTGGAAGTGCAGATGGAGATACTGTTGCAGATGGCCGTGACGAAGCGGTTGGCCGATTCAAGTAAGTATTGAAAGCGCGCAATTTGGCTACGATCTTGCGCGGGTTCTGGCCAAGGGCGGATTCTTGGCAAAGTAGCGCTCAAGGCCGCGCATGATGCTACTAGCGAGTTGCTCTTGGTAGTTGTCGTCGCGCAGCTTTTGTTCTTCTTCGGGGTTGCTGATGAAGGCGGTTTCGATCAAGACGCTGGGGATATCGGGGGCGCGGAGTACGGCGAAGCCTGCTTGCTCAACGCGCGGCTTGTGCAGCTTGGCGAAGCTGCCGATCTCGCCGAGCACTTGGCTGCCCAGCTTTAAGCTGTCGTTGATTTGCGCGGTGGTGCTCATATCGAGCAGGGCGCGCTGCACCTGCGCATCTTTGGTTTGCACGCTGATGCCGCCGACTGCATCGGCGCTGTTTTCTTTTTGCGCCATGTAACGTGCGGCTGCGCTGGATGCGCCTTTTTCGCTGAGCGCGAAGACGCTGGCGCCGCGTGCGGTGGGTGTGGTGAAGGCATCGGCATGGATGCTGATGAACAAATCGGCTTTAACGCGCTGCGCTTTTTGCACACGCACACTAAGTGGGACGAAAAAATCGCCATCGCGTGTGAGGAAGGCGCGCATGGGGTAGCGGCCTGATTTGCCTTGGATGGTGGTGGCGTTGATGATCTCGCGCAGCTTCAGGGCGACAGAGAGCACGATGTCTTTTTCTTTTGTGCCAGCCGGGCCGATGGCGCCAGGGTCTTCGCCGCCGTGACCGGGATCGAGCGCGATGACGATGAAGCGATCTGTATTGGCTGGAGTGGCTGTTTCTGGTGGTTTTTCAGAAGGTTTTGGGGCAGTAGCCGGGATGGAATCTGCGCGGGGTGCTATGGTTTTGGTAGTGATTGCAGGCTGTGATGGAGTTGGACGGCTGCCTTGTTGGGCGATTAAATCACCCAGCGGATCGCGGACAGGTGCAGGCACGGGTGCAGGTAAAGGCGCGGGCGCGGGTGCGGAGGCTGAGGGCAAAGGCTTGCTCGCTGCAATTGCTTTTTCTTTCTCTGCAATCAAAGCCAGCAGTGGGTCAACTGGCGCAGTGGGGTAGAGGTCAAACACCAAGCGATGCTGGTAGGCGGCAATCGGCGGCAGGTTGAACACCTGCGGCAGCGCACCTTGCTTTAAGTCCACCACCAGCCGCACCACGCCGGGCGCATTCTGACCCACGCGGATGCCGCTGATGAACGGGTCATCACTTTTCACGCTGCCCACCAGTTCTCTGAGCTGGGGCGACAGTTCAATGCCCTCAATGTCCACTGCCAAGCGCGGTGGTGTGCTGACGAAAAACTGCTTGGCTTTGAGTAGGCCATCGCTTTCAATCGTGATGCGGGTGTAATCCTGCGCAGGCCACACCCGAACTCCTAAAATCGTAGCGCCCCACGCAATATCTGTGCCGGCTAGGAGCAGAATAAGGCTTCCAAATTGAAGGGAATCTCTACGGGTGAGGCTAGTAAAACCCGTTCGC
This sequence comes from Allobrachymonas sp., assembly GCA_043769055.1. Taxonomy (GTDB): domain Bacteria; phylum Pseudomonadota; class Gammaproteobacteria; order Burkholderiales; family Burkholderiaceae_C; genus JANMDU01. The sequence goes on along the minus strand of JAYVJQ010000283.1, from coordinate 3,671 downwards.
CCTGAGCTAGTCGAAGGGTTCGTCAAGGCTTCGACAAGCTCAGCCCGAACGGATGAAGAAGATGTCATGTGTAAGGCTTTTTTTGCTGTCACGCGATCAATTCCTGCCCGATTGTTGTTTGCGCAATTGCTTTGACTTGCCGAGATTCATCGCCTTGCACCGTGATGTGCAGTGCCAAATCAGGCGCGGGCAGCACGCCACGGGCTTTCTCAGGCCATTCCACGAGCTTCAAGCCCGGGCTGGCCAGCAGATCCCGAAAGCCGGCCTCTTCAAACTCGCGCGGATCGGCAAAGCGATACAGATCGAAATGCCAGATGTTCAGCTCATCTTGCGCGGTGGCCACGGTGTAGGGCTCAACCACGGCATAACTTGGGCTTTTGACGCGGCCTTGCACGCCGAGGGCGCGCAGCAGGTGGCGCACGAAGGTGGTCTTGCCCGCACCCAAGTCGCCATGCAGCTCGATCAAGGCATTACGCAGAGCAGGGCTCGCTGCCAAGCCTTGCGCAAAGCTTTGCGTGGCGGCCTCATCAGACCAATTTAAAACAGTTTCTACAATCAAGGCATGCACACAGGTTTAGAACAATTCAATCAGGAAAAATTCCTGCAACAACTGCGCACTTGGGGCGCAGAGATTGGATTGTCTCAAATTGGCGTGGCAGGGATTGATTTGAGCGACGCCGAGCCCGGATTGCAGGCTTGGCTGGATGCTGGCTTTCATGGCAGCATGCATTACATGGCCTCGCACGGTATGAAGCGCGCTCGGCCTGCGCAGCTGGTGCTCGGCACAGTGAGCGTGATCACGGCGCGGGTGGATTACCTCCCCGAAACGCATGGCGAAGGCTGGCAGGCGGTGGAGTTTGAACGCTTGCAGCGGCCTAGCGAGGGCATTGTGTCGGTGTATGCGCGGGGGCGGGATTATCACAAGGTGCTGCGCAGCCGTTTGCAAAAGCTGGCTGACAAGATTGCGCAAGAGATTGGGCCTTTTGGCCACCGCGTGTTCACAGATTCAGCGCCCGTGCTGGAAGCTGAGCTGGCTTCGCGCAGCGGCATTGGCTGGCGGGGTAAGCACACGCTGATTCTCTCGCGCGAGGCAGGATCTATGTACTTTCTGGGTGAAATCTACGTGGATATTGCGCTGAATGCTACTGAATCTGTAGCGCCGCACTGCGGCAGTTGCACCAGTTGCATCGACGTGTGCCCGACGCAAGCGATTGTTGCGCCTTACACATTGGATGCACGGCGCTGCATCTCGTACCTGACGATCGAGCACAGCGGCCCAATTCCCGTTGAGTTCCGTGGGCTGATTGGCAACCGAATTTACGGCTGTGACGATTGCCAACTCGCCTGCCCTTGGAACAAATTTGCCCGCCGCGCCGCGCTGCCCGATTTCGATGAGCGGCAAGGCTTGGTAGGCCAGCAACTGGTGCAGCTTTTTAACTGGAGCGAAGAAGATTTTCTACGGTACACAGAAGGCTCAGCCATTCGCCGCATCGGGCATGAAAGATGGCAGCGCAATGTGGCGGTGGCGTTGGGCAATGCATTGCGATCTGCTGGCTTGAGTGCTGCTGAGAAAGTGGTGATGATGGAGGCTCTGCAAGCCAAAAAGCCCGACGCGAGCGCACTGGTTGCGGAGCATATCGATTGGGCGTTAGCCGCTTGATCAAATAAAAAGCCCACCCAGATGTGCATCTGAGCGGGCTTGATCTTATCTACTGGCGGAAACGAAGGGATTCGAACCCTTGATGAGGCTCAACACCCCATACTCCCTTAGCAGGGGAGCACCTTCGGCCACTCGGTCACGTTTCCAATGTAGGAATTATCGCACAAGAAGCTGTGCCACCTTCAATCGTGCTGTTCAATCGGCCTTGATGCCCATATCTGCAATGACTTTCGCCATGCGGTTGTATTCAGCTTCATGGGTGCGGCCTAGGTAGCGCGGCTCGCCGCCGGTGGGCACGGTGGTGGCCAAGGCCATGCGGGCTTGCACATCGGGCATTTTCATGATCTCGTTCATGTGCCCATTGAGGGTGTCGATGATGCGCTGGGGAGTGCCTTTGGGGGCCATGATGCCTTGCCATGCGCCTAAATTAGCGCCGCGCACACCTTGCTCCTCTAAGGTGGGCACGTTAGGCGCGAACGGGGAGCGCACGCTGTCAGCCACGGCGATGTTGGTGAGCGTGCCGCGCTCGATGTGCTGGCGCACAGGGCCCATGGTGGTGTACATGAAGGAGATGTGGTTGCCGATCAGATCTGTGACGGCTGGAGCGCTGCCGCGATAGGGCACTTGCTGGATTTTGGTGCCTGTGACGGAATTGAACATTTCGCCCAAGATGTGCATCGGGCTGCCGCTGCCAGGGCTGCCATAGGTTTTGATCTTGCCTTCTTTGGCGGCAGCAATCAGGCCTTTGACATCTTTGATGCCAGTTTGTGAGTTGACCACGAGGAAGAGCTGCTGCGTGCCCATGTGGAATACTGGAGCGAAATCGCCCACGGTGTCATAAGCGCCGCCTGTTCCGGGCTTGAGCACCAAGAGGGCAGAAGAAATGGTACTCGGTGTCATGAGCAGGGTATGTCCATCGGCGGGGGCTTTGGCTACGAAGGCATTGCCAATTGTGCCGCTGGCGCCGGGTTTGTTTTCAACCACAACTTGTTGGCCTAGACGGGTTGAGAGCTTTTCTGCAAACACGCGGCCCAGCGCATCTGTATCGCCGCCAGCTGGGTAGGAGACAATGATGCTCACTTGCTTGGTGGGGAATGCTTGCGCAAACGCTGGTACAGACACTAGCGCTGAGGCAGACAATGCGGTTGCGGCGACAAGGGCCGTGCGACGGGAAATAGCAGACATGAAAAACTCCTCAAAGAACAATTGTGAGAGATTAAATCAAAACACAGAAAAATGCACTGCCTGTTTGACCTATCCAAGGTTTCATGCTCGAACCGCTGCGCTAAGAAAAAGCGAAAGATTGCAATTGCCGGTACCAAGGGTGGCTTGCCTCGCGCAGCATGGTGTGGGTGTCAAAGTGGCTCAGGCCCGCAAGCTCGTGCAGGTTGACAGAAGAATTTTGCACATCGAGCAAGGCTTGAATGCGACGGTTGCTCAGGCGCACGCGCTCGCTGTCGTGCTCGCCCACGGTGAGCAACAGGGGAATTCGGTTGCCCGCTGCCCAGCACAATGGACTCATCAGGGCATCATGGTTTCGCTGTTGGAGCACCATCGTATAAACGCGCTCTTCTAAGCTGCCGGCTGCGGGAGCTGGGTGGTGCAAATCCAATATCGCACTGATTGGCAGGCAAGCGCGAATCGCCTGGGGTTGATCGCGCAGGCCGCGCAGCGCCACCAGCGCCGCCAAATGCCCGCCCGCCGAATGGCCTGAGAGCACGATGCGCGCAGGATCAGCGCCCCAATTTGGCGCTTGCGTTTGCACAAATTCAAAGCAAGCTAGAGCATCGTCGTAGGCGGCGGGCAATTTGTGCGCCGGCACCAAGCGATACGAGGGCGCAACCAGCACCAAGCCCAAGGCGCAAACATGCTGCGCCATAAAATGCACATACTGTCGATAGCCATTCGTCCAGCCGCCACCATGCCAGAAGATCAGCACCGGGCACTGGCTGGCGTGCAGCGGGGCAAACACATCGCAGTGCTGTAGCAGATGCGCGCCATAGGGTAAATC